>DLXM01000377.1 GCA_003448835.1 Bacteroidota bacterium
CTGCAATCTGCCGCGCAACACGATGTAAATGGGCAATCCGAAACAGTTGCAATCCGATACCAAAAGGGGATTTCAATTCCGTGAACTTGATTCCATCCTGTGATGACAATCCAAACTGCGAGGCCAATTTCGACTCATCAGGGGCATCAAAACACAGCACTTCCACATCCATGTCCAACTCTTCCCGCAAATACACAGCGATTTTCAGCGCAACACGTTCTGCGCCACCGATCGTTGCAAACGAAAAATGGGTTATCAGCGCCTTCATTAAATTAATGTACTGTTTTGCTTCTCAATTTCAAGATTTGTTGTAAATCATCGCGTTTCACGAGTCCCATCACAAAAACACCAGCCAAATTCCAGCATCCTAATACCAGCAGTGTCAAAATATGATTTTCGATCGGGAATCCACTCTGATAATAGAACCAGGCAGCTATCGGGAAAACCAAAGTCCGGGCAATGTTCAAGACATAAGTTCCAATATTATAGAACTTGCGGGTGACCCAAAAATTAATCAGAAACAGAGCAATCTGATCCCACAATGTAATCCACGCCGCAGCCATATATCCGTATTGTGGAATAAAATAAATGTAAGCCGAAACACTAATTACAAAAATAACCGCAAACAGCTTGTTTACGCTCATTTGATTTCCCGTTGCCGACACGACACTGCCCACGATAAAAACTTGTGAGTTCGCAATAAGCATGAGCCCAAAAACTCCAATAGCAGCGGATGCTTCAATATACCCATCCCCAAAAACAAGAGACGTGAATTCGTAATGTGCAATGAATATAGTGGTTCCAATTGGGACCGCCAGAGCCAGTAAAATTCGGGATGAAAGTTGAATCAAATCCCACATTTTGTCGCGTTGATCATAAACCCTACAAAACACCGGATATACTGCAGCCATAATTGTATCGGGAAATACGATAAAAGCTCCTGCGAAACGTGATCCCGCATTGTACAATCCGACCCAACTTTGATTCCCGGTCAGTCGCTCCAGCATCACGGTCCCCAGTCGGGTATAGGTAACCTGAATGATATTCATGATCGCAAATGGGAAGGCAGGTTTCAGGATGGAAGCAGCTTCGGCTCGGGTCGGAATCTTATTTAACCGAACTTTTGTCAGCTTGATGGCCATAAACAACGTTACGACAACCGCAACAAAGGACCCGGCATTATAAAACGTCAAAAAGGCGTATAAATCGGCACTTGTAAACAGAATAATTAACCCTAAAACGGCAATGAGATTTTTCTCAACAGCAAGTGATATCGCTTCAAATTTGAGTAGTTCAAGCGAACGAAACAGGGCACGCAAGTGACTTAATATGTAAAGGAAAATCCCTTGTAGAATCCCCATTACGTACAGCGGAAGGGTATATTCTTCTTGATACTGGTAGTCGAAAACATACAAAATTCCAGCTACCACTATGATCCCAAGCACCCCCAGGCTCCGCAGGATTATCGAAATTCCGGCAAAATGTCCGGCACGATCTTTTTGAGGGGAAATGGACCGCATGATCTGCAAATCCAGACCCATCTCGAAAAAAGCAGCTATGATATTACTCACTGCAATCAGATATACAAACACCCCAAACTGTTCAGATCCGAGTAAGCGAGTTGTTAGTACCAGGAACACAATCCACACAGGCTTGGAGATAAAATTCGCCATGCCAAGCCAACCAATATTATGTGAAATTCGAGCCGGTTCCAGTGGGTTTTGGGTTATGAAGTGGATTTATCGGAGAATAGTGGCGTTACTTTATGTTTTATGTCCTCATAGATCGAGGCAATAAATGCACCCGATAATGTGATAAAAAACAAGCCATCGAACATACTGTAAAGCGGACTTGTCATATTCAAGATCATAGCCGGAAGTATGATACACATAATTCCCAGAGATACTTGACGATATAAATCTACTGAATGGTGTTTGAAGCATAAATAGGCATATCTGGCCAGAGTAAGATACAGGGCAGGCATTAGAATCAACCCGAAAATCCCAAATTTATACCAAAGAAAAATGTATCCGTTGTGAATGTAATGTGCCGGTTTGTAAACATTTCCAAACAGCATATTATGGCGGATGTATTGCGCGCCGAGTCCGTGACCGGCAATCGGATTCTCAACTACTTCTTTCATCACGGTCCGACTTTCGACCACACGTTCCATCAATGAGACATCCTGACCGGCCTCAAGAAGGGACAAAATTCGTGTTTGAAATCCATAAATTATGATTTCAAGCAGGTCATAAAAGAAAATCAGTACAACTAAAGCCACCCCGATAAAAATGGCTGAAATTAGTGAAATTGCGAAAATCCGTTCTTTGGTGTCCGCGAAGTATAAAAAAACAGCAGTACTCAGGGCAAAAGTGACCCAGAATCCCCGGCTTTGAGTTAAAATGAGTCCCAGCATCAAAAAAGTAAGCATGACACCCCAGGAAATTCGCATCGTCAAATTTTTTGCGTAACTGAACAGCACAAGCGCCACAACACAACCCATCAAAATTACGATTTCGTTGACGGCTGACCGAGCCAGTTCAAGCTCCCATGCCATGGTTGCCTGGATGATAATCTGGCGATAGTTCACAAAATTTCTGATACAAACCAGAATGATAATGAGAAGTATAGCACCCAAAAACCAGTCCCTATTTTTTGGATTGCTCAGGTATTTACGAAATGGGAAATAGCCCAGAATTGCAGCGTAGATCGATCCATCGATGAGCAAAACCGAGACGCTGTTTCGTTGAAGTATTCCAATAAAAACTCCATAAAGTACCATTCCATACAGCAGAAAAAACAACGTATCGATCTTATTTTCATACTTGAGATCTAGTTTTAAAATGTCCGGAATCAGGACAAAAACCAGCACCATGAGCAACGACGAATAAAAGATAATTTCACCAATGTTGAGTCCCGCAGTATTTCTCAAAATGAAATATGTTGCGACCAGAAAAACGAGTGGAAGTGACTCACGATAATTTATTGTCAGAAAAAGCCCAAGTGCTACAACCATCGGAGCAGCAATCAACAGAATGCTCCCCTTACTGAGAAGTAAGAATGTCAGAACGATAGCCGAAACGATTCCGACTAAGGTCCAATCGGGACTTTTAAGCGTTTCAATTCGCATCAGAAGAATTCAGCAATTCTTTAAAATAAGCTCTGTTGAGTGAGTAATGTAACTGAATAATCAATAGCAATTTGATCAATATTCCGGCAGATAATACCGATAATATCACAATTAATGACCGGAATGGGCGATCTTTTTTCTCAGCAATTTGGGGCGGATCTACTACGGTCACGACCGGAAGTGATTTTTGTTCTTCGAGTCGTGCCTGTTCGTATAATGGCAGTAAAACCTTCTGAATCTGAATTTCGACTTCAATATCCTGCAGTAATTTATAATACTCTGATGCTATTTTTGGAAGCTCAGGAAAATTGATCAGAAACTGCTCTTGATTTGAATTTTTATACAAGTTCTGAATCTGCTGATCCAAAACATTTACTTCAATTTGAGTTGTTTTATACAAGTCGTTTTCCGGTGATAGGGTCTCATTAAATACTTCCAAACGGGCTTGCGCTTCGATTTTTCGTGCCATTAAATCAGCAATGACCTGCAAATTGCTTAATACTTGTTCCGGAAGTTCATATATGCCATAACTTTCCTGAAAAACCTGCATCCTGTTTCTCAAATCATCAATCGTTTGCAGAGAAAGATTATATCGCTGTTCGATAAATTCGCGATAATTTCTGGCTTCAACACCGGCAAGTTCAATACTCAAATCACTCACCAACTGGACATAAAACTCAACCATGGCTTTCGCCCGGGCTGGATCTTCATCCCACACTTCGATAATGAAATTACCTTCCTGAAGTCCGCGAAATGATGTATTATCTTCGAGTTCGCCCATGGTAATAGTCATTGGCCAGCGTTCTCCGGCAGTTTCGTAAACTTCCATTAAGTTAAATTCTTCGATCACACGACGCTTAGAACTTTCGCTATTCAACAGTACATAAAGTCGGTCAATATCACGATTCCGGCCACCAATGAGTCCACCGGTCAGAGCGCCAAGACCGCGTCCACTTAGAATATCAAGACCAACTGATCGTTCCTCTGATGGGAAAAGATTGGCAGATGATCTATAAACGTCGTTTAGTGTTAAAACATAAATAACCGAGCCGACTGCGGCGATGAATGCTACAATGATAATTGTTTTAAAACTTGAGAACAGATGACGAATAATCTGAACTCCTGATGGGGATTGATACTTCGATTTCATTAAAAGTTGATCAACGTTCGTTTAAAATAAGGATAGTGGTCAGGATTCCGGCAATGGCTGAAATTCCTGAAATGACAATCTGGATAGTACTGTTTCGTTGTTGGGTCTTAGCGAGTTCATATTGACGCAGAGTTGTAAATGTTTCTCGTGGAACCCTATCGACGTAAACCATATCACCGGATTCAATCGTTGTTTCATTATGTTTAAACCAGGTCATGCTACCTGCTTTAATAACAAAAATTCTTCCGACATCCGCAGATCCGGTAGTTCCCCCGGCCATTCTGATGTAATCGTCGGCGCTCAAACCACTTTTAAATGGATAATATCCCGTACTATTCGCCTGGCCGATTACTGCAACCGAGTTCCGATCTTTTGGTATGATTAGCCTGTCATTGTCTGACAACTTAATTTCTTGTGTTTTTGCAGTGTTGTTAAGGTCAATTGGAATCAACGATAGACTTCCTGCTCGTTCCAGATATAGTGTATTTACACTTTCGGTGTACACATCTGATGTTCGATTAATTAACCCAATGGTCCAGTCATAGTCGGGTTGCTCGGTCATTAAATTTTTCCAGAGTCCCTCTCGATCAATGAAAGCTGCATTAGCCAATGAATATTCTGTTAGACCACCTGCCATTTCAATCAAGTCCTGAACGGTGGTTTTTCCATCGATAATTGGATAAATACCTGGATTCAACACCTCACCTGACACCCAGGCTGAGTGATTTTGACGAATTGCTGAAGTCCTGTTAACGATCAATCTTGAGTCCGGTTCAACCTCATAACTTTCAAATTCATTAGCCGATACGATTTCTACGTTGCCTGAAGAAAGAACACGAACGGATTCCGTAGAACCATAATCATTTACTCCTCCGGCCATTTTTAATAACTGAGCAATGGTATCTCCGGCACGGAACTCCGATTCAAATGGTCTTTTCACCATGCCCGAAACAGATACTCTAGGGGATGATTGATTCCTGCTTTCGAGTACAATACGGTCACCGCTTTGAATTACTGGATTCAAATCCAGATCACCAGTGTAAAAGTAGCCAATGATATCAGCAGATGTTGATGACCCATCTCGGTGTTTAATTAATAAATTTCGCAGCGAGTAATGTTGAAGTCTGCTGTCTCCTAATTCAAACTCACGTTCAAGACTGGACAGGTTAATAGGAATAGCCGGTTCGATAGTAGTGACCATTGGAGCTGCATTTACACCCTCGTCATCTGTACCCGGAACCGGACGACTGATCGTAGTCAAAATATTTCCTAATACCACTTTGTCTACCCGTGTAGTCGCTGGGACATATTGTAAGCCAGGTCGAGGGGATTCGCCCGTTAAATGAACCGCTACTGGTCGTGGGACATCCAGCGTAATCGTTACCTGATCAAATTTATAATAACGTGTAATCACCGATTCGATTTTTTCGCGAGCTTCGGTAATGGTTAAATCCCGGACACTCACATTACCAATGGTAGGCAATACGACTTCACCTAATGGATTCACCACAATACCGCGCATAATTACGGGTACGGCACCACGAATTGTGATTGTAATTGCATCCATGGGTCCTAATAAATAGGAATCGGGATCAATAGCTGCTTCCATCATGAAACCGTTGGTGATCATTCCCAGACCGATTTCATCTACATATTGGTTAATTGCATCACGAGACTGTGGCCTGTCTGCATTCGACTGACCTTGCTGTCCGTAAGCAATACTACCTGTCAACAGGAAAACTGTTAACAATACTTGAAAAGGTACTCTACTCCTTAGTCGCATCATAAATAATTGAACGGGTTAATACATAAACACGTCAAAATAACGATAAAATCTATAACGATTTAATCCAAAGTGCGTGTTCTTGAATTTTGTTGTGGATTTAATAATCTCCGGATTATTTTCTTCGGGTTTGGATAATACCTGCAATAACTACTGCAGAGCCAATATATTGCATGGTTGTCATGGTCTCACCTAAAATCAGATAACCTAATATTAGTCCGAGTACAGGTACTAAATTTTGGTATGTTGCGGTTCTGACGGCACCAACCTGACGGAGTCCGTAGTTCCAAATAATATATGATATTCCCACTGATAGGATACCGCTGTATAGTGCACCTCCATAACTTACAGGTCTGATAGCACTATAATCCAGTTCAATCAACCAGGGGATTCCGGCAATAACTAATGCCACACCGCCAACTGACATCGACATCGTGGTCAATTGCAAAGGTGGATAATATTTCAGGAATCCTTTTGATAGTACTGTGTAATAGCCAAAAACGAATGCCGAAGCCAGGGTCAATAAATCTCCAACAAAGGTGTCAGATGAAAGACTGATTCGTTCGGGTTTCCCAAGTAGGATTAAAATCACACCCACAAACGCCAGAGTCACACCAATTGCTTTATTCCGTGTCATTTTTTCATCGGAAACAAGGTGAGCGGTCACGGCAACCCAGACTGGAATAGTACCCAACATCACAGCTGAATTCGCAGAAAACGTCCGCTCAAGGCCAAAAATGAACAACAATTGGTACATTAAGTTCCCAAGCATGCCCAACATGATCAATTTGATCCAGTCTTCTTTTCGAATTGGCCGCCATTCTCTACGATAAAGTACAACGCCCCACATCAAAATCGTGGCCAGGAAGAAACGCATTGCGTTAAAACTCATCGGATCTATATCCACTAAACTGATTTTAACGATCGAAAAGTTTAATGCCCAAACACAAGCGACCCCAAATAGTAAAAATTCAATCAGGAAGGTTCGTTTTGGATCGTGCTCCATAATTTGATACCCCGTTTCGAACTGGAAAAATTGATTTAAAATATTGTGTATGCCCCGGCAGGAGAAACATCCTGATATATTGAGACGGCTTAAGTTACGCGGATTCCAATCGCAATACACAGATAAATTTGCACTCTCAGGTGAATCATAACTTTCCGTATATTTGGGTCAGATCAATCCAAAATATCCTGAACCAAAACTTAAATTTCAGTTATCGTGATTCAACGTATTCAAACCGTTTATTTGTTTTTAGCCGTTTTATTAACAACAGGCACATTTTTTACTCCATTATTTGACCGATTGATTGAAGATCCGGCGGCGTGGATTTTCAGCGCCTACATGGCAGCTTCCGTTTTCGCAATGGGACTTACCGCATGGTCAATTTTTCGATTCGCAGATCGTGATGCCCAGGTTTCGACCGTAAACAAAGCCATCGTCTTTCAAACAATTACAGTTGGAGTTGGTGTCGCAGTATTTTTTACACTCGGTCCAATAAGAATGGACGAATTTGGCGAGTTTTTTGCAGTTGGAATGTTGGTACTGGCTCTCATTTTACAAGTTTTGGGTCGAGCCGCCATCTTAAAAGATGAAAAGCTTGTGAAATCGATGGATAGGATTAGGTAACTATGTCTACAAATCAGGTTACAGCAGCTCCATTCCATACATATATAATGTTGATTGCGGGACTTGGGATGTTTGCTCTGGCACCAATTATTGTCCGATTGGCTGGACCGGATGCCGATCCTGTTGCAATTACTGCCGTTCGAACATGCTCTGCATTCCTGTTTTTATTGCCCATCTGTNNGAGAAAGAATACATAGAACTAGCTCGGAACTAGCCTGGAGCGCATTGGCCGGAATCTTGTTATCACTGCATTTCACTCTGTGGATTGGGTCATTGTTTTTTACATCGATTGCTTCGGCATCAGTTTTAGTCACCATTCATCCTATTATGTTGATAATCGTTGAATCAACATTTCTTAAAAAACGATTTCCCATACTGAGTTGGCTTGGCGTAATTGCAGCTTTTTTAGGGTCTGTACTACTTGGAATATCGGACTCAGGACCCAGTGAAAACTTCTCAAATCCCCTTCTTGGTAATATGATGGCGATAGTTGCGTCAGTTTTCTTTGTTTTCTACATCCTGATTAGTCAGAAAATCAGGAAGTCTACATCCTGGCTAGATTACGTTTTTACGGTTTATGGATTTACGGCGTTGGCCACATTAGTTATCGCTATAGTGATGGGCGTAAGTATAAATCAACCATTACCAACCATATTATCAGGGTTTGCATTGGCTATCGGAGCATCCATCATTGGGCACGGTTCTATGAACTACGCAGTTAAGTTTATATCGGCTACGTTGTTGTCTACACTTATACTTGCCGAGCCAGTATTTGCAACATTGCTAGGTGTCGCAATATTTGGTGAAATACCAGCGTTTTGGTCAATAACCTCAATGATAATAATCATGTCGGGAATATTTATGACGTGGTATGGTCGTCGAGGTGGATCTACGTCCAATTAATAAGTGCAATATTCAACATTTATGAAATATTAGAATCTACTAATGATCGATGCCCGGGAAGGTGAAATGAATGGTAAATCAGAAAAATTGGTTATCTTTAGTATTAACTAGGTTATGAACAAAACATGTTGTCACCAGTTACACAAAAATAACGGATAAATTAGCTTTAAACCGTATTCCGAGCAGTAAATGAGGGCTTTAAACACAATTAAATTGGCACCGTAAGGTCACCGATTTTTAAAACGGGGCGGATATTACCCTCACCCCATCCACCAAAAAAATACTGCATGATTCCAAATAATTACAGGTTAACTATAGTAATTGCTACAGTCATGATCATCGTGGGCATACTTTTGTCATTTAAGTACTACAACAATGCCCAACTCGATGAAATAATCCTGCAATACGAAGAACCAGTTAATGCCGACTTCGCCACAATCGAAGAACGCGGTTCAATTCGTCTCATAACACGATATAGTTCTGTGTCTTATTTCTTGCACCACGGACTCGAGCGTGGTTTTGAATACGAGTTTTTGAAAGAGTTCGCCAATGAGTACGGACTCCGTGTGGAAGTTGTGATACCAGCTGAAGGCGAAGATCCAATTGACGTTTTAAATCGTGGAGATGGTGATGTTATCGCGCAAAACTACTCTATTACGCCTAAACGCGCCAGATTTATTGAGTTCTCGGAGCCTTATAATTTGGTGGATCAGATTTTAGTGCTTCCGTCACACATGGAAGGATTTTATCCAGCAGTGGATTCACTTAAAGGATTAACAGTATCTGTGCGACGCGGCAGCTCTTATTATTACACGCTGCGAGAGCTCCAAAAAAGAGGAGTTGATGTAAATATCGACATCGTTCCGGAACATCTTGATACTGAAGGATTGATTAACGCGGTTGCTAATGGTGATATAGAGGCAACAATCGCTGATGATAATCTGTTTAACGCGGCCTCATTATATGTCAAAGGGATCAGTCAGGGTCCAGCTTTGAGTACGCGCGATGTTATAGCCTGGGGAATTCGACAAAATGCCGTTGAACTAAAAGAGAAAATGGATGATTTCATCGTATCTCATTTTAGATTCAGTGAAGAAGATGGTGAAGTAAAACGATCAATGGTTCTAAATATGCTTCGACATCGTTATTTCGAAAATGAAATTATGGTCCATCGTTTCAGGTCACCTGTTGCAGATACCAAATATGCCGGAATGTTATCACCTTATGATGCTTTGGTCCAGCCAATTGCCGATGAAATGGGTGTTGATTGGAAACTGATCGTGGCTATTATGGCCCAGGAATCACAGTTTGATCCTTATGCTGAAAGTTGGGCTGGCGCAGTCGGACTGATGCAGGTTTTACCTCGTTTCTCAGAAATCGCCGATTATGAATTATATGATGAGGAAGTGAATGTCCGCGAAGGTGTTCGAATTCTTAAAGAACACTTAGATCACTACGCCTATCTGGATTCGACTAACCAAATTCAATTAGCATTAGCTACTTATAACTCCGGAATGGGACATATTGCCGATGCCCGAAGAATTGCAATTGACCACAACAAAGATCCGAATAGTTGGGAATCTGTTGAAGATGGGTTGATGAAACTTATGCATCGCGAATATTATATGAATGCGCGATATGGATTTGCCCGTGGTATCGAAACGTCGAATTATGTACGTGACGTCATGAATCGGTATCGTATGTACGATACTATTGTTTCACTAGCCCAACAGCAGGAAACTCAAAAACGACAAGGGTGGACCTTCGGGTATACTGGCCTTTCACTACGAAACTAGTCTTTTTTCAGGACTAGCATCGTGATATCGTCGTTGTAGTTATTGTTCGTGAATTTTTTCACGTCGGCAAGTACGGCGTCCATCACACCTCCGGCATCGAGAGCTCTATTCTTGATGATACATTCGTTTAATCGCTCTTCACCATATTCTTCTTCGAATTCGTTCATGGCTTCTGTCACGCCATCCGTATACATAACAATGATGTCGTTTTTGACTAATTTGATTGATGAACTTTTGTAAGGAATTAATGTTGGCATCGCTCCCAAAAGAACGCCACCATCCGACAAAATCGTAGTTTTACTATTCCCATCCCGTAGCATACTGGGCGGATTATGTCCGGCATTTACGTAATGAAATTCATCCGTATTGATATCGAACCATCCCCAGAAAAAACTGATGAATTTATCACTTGGGGTATTATGATATATGATATCGTTAATTTTGCCAGTTGCATACGATAATGACTCGGTAAGTGGTGTCAATACCTGTAACATCGCCTGAAGATTAGCCATCAATAAAGAGGCTGGAATCCCTTTTCCGGTGACATCCGCAATAGCCAGATAAAGCTGATTATCGTGATGGATTACATCATAATAATCGCCACCTACCTGCTGACTCGATACATTCGAAGCTGCGATGTCGAGTCCGTCATAACTGTTTATCGAATCCGGAAGCAATTTTTCCTGAATGGTACGCGCAATTGTGAGTTCTTCTTCAAGGCGTTCTTTCTCGATGCGTTCATCCAGCAGATACGTCTTTTGGATGGATAACATCGCCAAATTTCCGAGTGAACTAAGAAAGTTGAAATCAGATGGTTCGTAGGTTTCGTTTGTGGCGCGTTTACCCACACCTAAAATGGCAACATCATCTTGTAAATCGAGTCGGATTAGTGCTGCGATGCCGTTTTTTTCAATTGATTCAAATCTCTGTCGATGTGAATCGCCGGTACGAGTGACTGTATGATTCAATTTTAGCATTTCGACCATTTCGTTTGGCGCGATGGTGCCTTTCATTCCGCTATGTACCACCAGTTCGGGTTCTGAACCTTTTCGGTGCAACAACAAGAAGAATGTTCGGATGAACATCTGTCCGAGCAATGCGAATTTGAAAATTTTCAGGATGGGTTCGAGATCGACATTGGCGTTAAATTCTTTACTGAGATCAAACAGCGTGTGAATTTCCTGAATGCGTCGGTCCAACTGGAGATTTGTGTTTTTTAGCTGACGAACCAGAATCGAATTAGAAACAGCTACTGCAGATATATTGACCAGGTTTTCGATGAACTCAAGTTCGCGATCAGAAAATTCTTGTTTGTTCGCTTTAGCTCCCATGCACAAATACCCAATGTGCTCGGCAGAGGTGCGTAAATTAAATATGACACACAGTTCATTTTCCTCGAAAAGCCCGGGTAAAGTCCCGTCATTATCACGTGCTGAATAAATAATCGATTTTTTTTGAAGCTTTTCGCTTAGATCGAGGTAAATCTGTTGTCCTTCGAAAAGTCCGGTTTTGCCCTTGTTTTTCGAAACTTCGTAAACCTGTTCGGTCTTGTTCCAGAGTAAGATTGCAGACTTGGTGCAGAAAAGCTTACCCATAGATATCAGCAACAGATTATTGAGTACGAAATCGAGATCATGGGACTCAATAAGCATTCTACTCGTATCGAGCAGTGTTTTCAGCTCAAAGCGAGCATGACGGCTATCAATCTGTTCACTACCGGTATTCAAAATTCGGGGTGTTCTAACAGGATTAGAGTTTTTTTGACATCACAATTTCGTTCTGGATGCCTTGCTTGCGATATTCAACCCGATCCATAAGTTTATGGATGAGATAAACACCAACGCCACCACGTTTTCGCAGCATGATGCGTTCTTTGATATTCGGTTCTGTGTAGGTATCTGGATTAAAACTTCTGCCTTCATCAGCAATTGTGATCAAAAATTCTTGTCCGTTGAATTGAACTTTGATGTTGACCAGTTTAGATGGGTCGAAATTATAAGCGTGTTTAATTACATTCGTGTAGGCTTCATCAACAGCTAAACGGATGTCATCTACATCCTCAGGAGTGAATCCGGCTTGATTTGCATGTTTTCCAACAAAGTTTCTTACATCCGCAATCTGTTCAGTTGATGCGCTTACCAAGATGCTATGTTCTTTGTTTATGGACACTACCGGTTTGATGTATAGATGTTTAAGAGCTAAATTTATCTATGGCGTCTTTTTCGTCATCGAGTATATCATAAAGCGTGGGAAATCCTAACAGGTCAAAGACATTAAATACCTTTGGAGACATGTTGGTGAGTTTAATATCGCCGCCTAAAGAACGAACGTCTTCAATGTAAGCCATAAAAACACCGAGTCCGGCACTTGAGATGTATTCTAATTTCTGACAATTAACAATAATTCGTTGTCGATTATCGATAATCAGTTTTTTCAGCGAATCTTCAAGATGCGGGGCGGTATGAGCGTCTAATTCACCATCCAAATCTAGGATGTCGAATTCTTCGATATTTCTGTTTCGAATATTAAAGCTACTCATTGTCGATTAATTATTGATTCTGTAATACTGTTATTTTGGATGAATATACAACATTACATCGAATGCATGGCAAATTTTCATGCTTACTAAGTACTTGGTACGAATTTTTGATATCAATTCAATCGCAATCTGACCAAGCACAAATTTTACGATACGTTGATCCTCGACTAAGGTTTCAAAAAAAATGTTTCTTAAAATTTCAGGTCAAGACAAAATTTTGAGCAAAAAATAAGGCGGTGCATGTATCAGACACACCGCCTTTAACTATTCATCAAGAGAGACGCTACTTGAGCGCATATACATTATATCAAAAAAATCGTCTATTCCAAAGAAAAAAAAGTAAAAATCAGAATAGATTTTAACGAAATATGGTTGTATTGTTTGGGTTGTTATATCAAAGGTTTAAGGTCGGCCATAATTACCGGCGTCAATGTGTCGTCAATAAAGTAGGATTCTATTGCATAATATTGTGATGTCCGTATTTTATGTTAACACCGTGAAATACCTGAAATTTGAAATAGTAGGGGCTCAAAATGAAAGATTTTAAAAGTATCATCGGGTTAAGCATCTTAGTAATCGTTCTGATTCAAGCATGTGGACCAACAGAAGAAGAATTAAGACAACAAGAACAAGCGCGATTAGATTCATTACAGCGTGTTCAAATTGAACAACTTGAGCAGGCCAGAATTGATAGCGTGAATATTGCACAGCAACAAGCTGAACAACAAGCACTTGCAGAAGCTGAACGACGAAATATTACGTATTCAAGCGAAGGTCCATTCTCTGTGCAGGTCGGTTCCTGGAGGTCTGAGGAAAAAGCAAACGAAATGATAGCGAAGTGGAAATCCAACGGATTTGAAAATGCCTATTCTGTAATGTTTGGAAGTGAAGAGACCGGTGATGTGTGGTTCAGGGTCAGACTTGGAAACGTAGCTACCATTGCAGATGCTGAAAAAATTCAGGCTCTCGTAAAAGAAGATTTTGAAATGGATTCCTGGATCGACCAGATTTAGTTTGACGTTCTGTTAACTCTAAGTATATCTTAGACTTTGATTCTAACCAGATTAATAGTTATATTTATTTGTTTAAACAAGTAATCTAAAATTCATTAGCTGGTTGTGCGGCAAGATTTAGATACTTCGTCTACATTTAAGAGATACTCACTATGCGACTAGAAGAAGAAATCCAACAATCGACATTCAGAAATGAGCGACAAAAATTGCTTATCAATTTGTTCTACACATATAATGTGTTGAGTACAAAAATGCAGGAATTTCTGAAATCCGAATCACTCACCATGCAGCAGTATAATATTTTGCGCATTCTACGTGGACAGCACCCGAATCCTGCTACTAATTCGCTTGTCAAGGAGCGCATGTTAGATAAAAACTCGGATGTCACCCGAATTATTGACCGCATGATTCGAGACGGATTGGTATCCAGGGTGAATTGTGAGGCCGACAGACGCCGGGTGGATATTACAATTACAGAACTTGGCATGCAAAAATTGTCCAGACTGGATCAGCAAGCAGCTGTAATGGATGAAATTGGCAACGGTGTGACCGAGGATGAAGCCGTAATTGTGAACACTATGCTTGATAAGCTTCGTACTGGATGTAAATCCACGACCTAAATTAACATTGATCTTTTCTCTGGGCAACCATTTGCCCATAATAATAGTACCACTAACTGGGTGTTCTACTATTATTCTGAATAAATATCATTGTTTCAAAATTTGCATCAAATTTCATCTTAAATCTTTTCAAAAATGACTTATACATTTCCACACGAGCACATTTTTATTCGCTCAAAATCATCTGATCAAACCAATGTTTTGATATTATTTCATGGAACAGGTGGAAATGAGCGGGATTTAATCCATTTGGCTGAAAATATCGCACCTGATTACAATTATTTTGGAGTCCGTGGTAACGTTAACGAGGGCGGAATGCCGAGATTTTTCAGACGTCTTGCCGAGGGGGTTTTTGATGAGGCTGACATTATTGAAAGAGCTTCGCAGTTGAATTCGTTTTTAACTGAAGCAGCTCAAGAATATGGATTTGATTTATCTCAGAGTGCTGCATTGGGATATTCTAACGGGGCGAACATAATATCAGCGATCAATTTTCTGCATGCCGGGACTTTCAGTAAAAGCATTTTGTTGCGTCCGATGACGCCATTGATTCCGGTTGTTACGCCTGACTTGTCTGGTCATAAGGCGATGTTGTCATTTGGTACCCACGATCCACTGATGCCACCCGGCGAAGTTGATAAACTCAGCGGACTCTATCAAAATTATGGTGCCAAAACCAAAGTCCAAATCCAACACGCCGGCCATCAATTAATGCAAAATGATGTTATTCACGCTTCGGAATTTATAAGTGAATAGTGTTTACTGAGCACACGCCCAAAGATCAGAAATTGGGTCGTTCTCTTTTTTTGAGTGCCTCAAGGTTATAAATCTACCAGAGATGGCGATTACTTAACTGAAATCGATCAAGTGACCCGGCCGGGACTCGAACCCAGATCTGATGCTTAGGAGGCGTCTGTTCTTTCCTGTTGAACTACCGGGCCAAAATTGACAAAATCTTGAAAACAATTCAATGTTTGTGCCGTAAAATACGCATTTTGAATATAATGTTTGCGAACACTCAGATTTTGTCATCATGCGGTATACAACAATCGGAATTCTATTTTTTTGTTTCATTTCAATTTTGATTCAGGTCGATTCACTGTCGGCACAGGGACTTCTCAAAGGAAAGATTATTGATGCTTCCACCCGTGAACCCCTCGAAACTGCCACCATCCAGATCCAAAACACCTATCGTGGTACCATTTCAAACTCATCAGGCGAGTTTGAACTTCAAGTCCCGGAATTTCCCGCAACGATTTTAATCCGATTCATCGGATACAATTCACAAGCTATCCAAATTGATTCCATATCAGTACCCATTTCGATCGAGTTGCAGCCAGTCCCCCAAACGCTACGTGAAGTCGTTGTTACCGGTGAAGATCCCGCCATCGGAATTATGCGTGAAGTTATCCGTCGTAAGATTATCTGGCGCGATTTGTTGGCTACGTTCGGGGCTGAAGCCTACTCTCGTCAACGACTCGAAAATGATTCAGGCATTGTAACCCTCACAGAAACCTTGTCTCAGGTGTATTGGGACAAATCCCGCGGGATTCGTGAAGTCATAAAATCCAGATCCCAAACATCGAACATGGATGCAACTGAAAACTATGCATCTGCAACAAATCTTCCAAACTTCTACGACGACGATATCAACATATCCGGATTTAATCTGGTTGGCGTAACACATCCAAATGCACTAAGTTTTTATCATTTTAAGCTCGAAGGATTTCGACAAATAGACGATCAAACGGTTTTTGATATTTCAGTTCGTCCCAAACGCCGTTTACAACCAACTTTTGAGGGACATATTGCCATTTTGGATGAAGATTTTGCCATGATCGAAGCCGATCTCAGACCAGGTGAATCTGTCATGTTTCCACCGCCAATTCAGGAATTCGGACTCTGGTATAAGCAACAATTCTCAAATTTCGGCGGCGAATTTTGGTTTCCTGTGGATGTCATTATTGAGGGGACTATCAAATTTGGATTCCCGGGTCTTCAGTTTCCGGCGATTAAATTTGCCCAGTTGTCCAGATTGACGAATTATCAGGTCAATCTACCATCCCCGGACTCACTCTTTGCAATCGAACGTCGAATTTTGGTCGATTCTGTGAGTGTTAATTATGCCGGATCAGAGTCCCGAATCAATACAATGCGTGTGCCGTTGAATGAAAGTGAATCAAAAGCGTATGAAACACTCGATTCGACGCAGACTTTGGAAAAAGCATTTCGTCCGACCGGTGCATTGAGTCGATTTATTGATATGGATGACGAAGATGAAGAAGATCGTGAATCGGGGCCATTAGCCCGTGTATTAGGAAAAGCATTCAACGGAGTTTCGCCGGTGCTTGGATATAACAGAGTTGATGCAGCTCGGCTGGGTCTCAATTATCGGATACCAATCAAGGGAAATTTAAGGCCGTCGGTTGGATTTAGTTATCTAACAGGCACGAAGGATATTGACTATTCGGCAGGATTGTCCTACAGAGTTCGTAAAAACTATGATGTAGAAATGGGCATGAAGTATCAATATTCCACAAATCATCTTTTTGACAAGTCCATGTATGAACCGTATCTCACAGCGAGTAGTATGCTCTTGGCATCGCCGGATTATTTCAATTACTACAAAGGGGAGTCATTTTCTACGAATGTGAATTGGTCAAAGAGAAATTCTGACATCACCTGGAAGTTTGGTCTCGGAAACGAGCGGGTTCTTAATATGGACAAAGTGATAAATTATTCGATCGTGGGTGGATTTATACAGCGAGAAAATCCAATTATAGATGAAGGGACTGATCGATATGTGGAGTTCTCGGTGATGTATGGTGAAGATGATGTGCCTTTTAGCATGATTAGTATCAAATATATTGAATTGGGATTCAGGCAAGGACTTTCATCAGTAGATGGAGATTTTGATTACACCCGTCTTTTTGCAAGGGCTGATTGGCAGTTTGACACATTTTATAAGCGTAGATTCCTGCCAAATAGTTTAAATATTCGGCTTATTGCTGGAACTTCCATTGGTACTTTACCCTATCATCAATGGCACGGACTTGACTCAAAACTGGGATATTTTGGTCCGTTTGGAACAATCAAAACGTTTTCCAAGATGCCATTTGAAGCCGAGAGTGTAGTCGCATTTTTCTGGGAGCATAATTTCAGGACGATTCCATTTGAAGCACTTGGGATGATGGGTGTCGCCAAAAAAGGAATCTCATTTTTGATTCATGGTTCACACGGTTATACTCATTCTGATATGAGCCGGCATCAAAATCGGGTGTTTTCATCGTATCAATCTGAAAATGAGGTGCATGAGTTGGGAGCATCTATTAATGGTATTTTTAGTTTGATCAGGTTGGATGCAGCTAAACGAGTGAATGGTCCCGGTTACTTTTTAGGATTTTCAGTGGCGAGGGTGTTTTAGGCGAGAAGGAGTGAAGGAGAGAAAAAGTGAAAAGGGGAAGAGGGGAAGAAGGGAAGGAGTGAAGGAGAATCGGAGACCAAACACAAGTGTGACAGCACGCAGTCTTTGGGCGTAGATCGTGAGGCAGAGCCGAGCGCTAAGGAGTGAAGGAGAGAATCGTAGGAAAAACACAAGCACCAAAGGTGCGAAGTCTTTTGACGTAGATCGTGAGCGTAGCGAGGGAAAAAGAGAAGGAGTGAGGGGGAATCGGAAATTTTCGCTCAGTCAGAATTGATATGTTGCATTTGGATACGTAAACTATACGATGCTTAAAAAAATCCCCATTTTATCTCTCATACTTACACTCGTAATTGCCACAATTTCCGTCGGACAATCAAACTCAAGTCCGGCACCATTTTTCAGTTCTGATGAACCCGATAGGGCATATGATAGTTGGGAGATTTTTACTTCTCAACGAACTATCAAAAAAATAGAATGGATTGATGATTTTACAGCAGTAGTTCTCACAACCGGAGGATTTTATTTCATTAATCCCGGTAATGAAGTCACTTCATATTCTCGCGCCGATGGTAAGTACGATATCGAAGCGGTCAGTTTTGATATCGATCGTGATAATTTTCGAATCTGGTTTGGGTATGCTGATGGAACCATCAGTTATTTTGACTATGATTCATTTCAATTTCGCCACTTCGACGACATCCGCCGAAATGACCGGTTTGTATCGAACCGTATAAACGATATGACCCTGGATGATGGCATATTATATCTGGCTACTGATTTTGGCCTGGTTCTCTTTAATACGAATCAGTTTTTTGTTATCGACACGTATACTCGTCTTGGAAGACTAGGCTCGGCAACCCCGGTTCGAAGCCTGTCCAAGTCACAGGACTTGATTACACTCGGAACCGATTTTGGAATAGCTCAGGGTTCCACATCTAACGACCTAAAAATCGCAGAAAACTGGGATGTTTATGATGATGAAAACGGGTTTGTGAATCGTTCTGTTTCTCAAGTTATTAGTTTTAATAATCAAATTTATGCTACGTCTGAGGATCAGAATTACTTCTTTGATGGTAATAACTGGAGTCCGGATAATCTGATTAGCTCACCAATTCGAAATATTCGTCAAAAAACATCCAACGAATGGGATGTAATCACAGATCAAGCTATTTATCGATTAATGCCGGGTAACCGATCAGTTTCGATGTTAATTCAACCCCCGTTCGGCACAATGTTTACCGATATTAATTCCAATTCTGCTTTCTCATTAATTGGTACGAATGGTAATGGACTTGGGATCTTAGAATCGAATGCATCCATCAACCAAATTGAATACTACGCACCAAATGGTCCGGCATCCAACTTGTTTGAAAAACTCGCGGTTTCAGAATCCGGTGAATTAATTCTTGGTACAAGTACTACTCCCGGACGATTTAATATCGGAGTGAGCAACACCGGATTTTCAATCCTTGATGTTGACGGAGTCTGGCATAATTATGATCGTTCGAATAATCCATTTCTGACGGAAAATAATCTCAACAGTTTTTTTAATGTTACTTCTGCCGGAAACGATTATTTCATAGGTTCCTGGGGGTCCGGGATTATCCGTTTGAATCGATCTACCGATGATTTTGAGTACTATAATAACGACAATGCCGGGCTCGAAGGCATTTCCGTGGACCCCAATTTTTATGTTACTACCGGACTTGCTGCTGACCGAAGTGATGAAAATCTTATCTGGGCAATTTCATGGAGTAATACTTCAAATCCACTGGGCAGATTTAATCGAAGTGCAAATGAGTGGGAAGTCTATCCTATGGCACCTCAATCGGGCTTTGGTACGTTGTACCATGAAATTTTCGTAGATAGTTATGGTCAAAAATGGATTACTCTCATGACCACCACGATGGTTGGGAGGGGACTTATGGTTGTGGGTGATCCGGAAGGTGGAAGTAGTGAGTCGTTCAAATTAATCTCAAATCAGGATGCCGGTGGACTTCCAAATGAAAAAGTTAATTCCATCATTCAGGACAAACGTGGCGAAGTTTGGGTCGGAACTGATC
>DLXM01000383.1 GCA_003448835.1 Bacteroidota bacterium
TGTGCTTGACCGAGCGTTGGCTTTTTACACTGACGCACAACTCATTCATTTACGCATTGCGGGAAATCGCATTAGTGCGCATTGCGACAAGTACGACAAATTTTGGTTATTGCGCAATAGATGACTATCATTTGTTATGACATCTATCGACAAGTTCAAAAAAGCGCTAAAGGTGAAGCGATATTCTGATCGTACCATCTATTCATACTCCAAAGCTGTGGGAACTGCAGCTCGTGAAATGAAACTGAATGCATGGTCTGAACTTACGAAGGAGAGACTAGAAGAATATATAGCGCAGAAAGTC
Organism: Bacteroidota bacterium; assembly: GCA_003448835.1. GTDB lineage: Bacteria > Bacteroidota > Rhodothermia > Balneolales > HLUCCA01 > UBA11400. The sequence goes on from DLXM01000383.1 coordinate 305, forward strand.
GAATCAGGAATTTCCGCTTCCTGGCAACGTATGTTAGTGGCTTCTGTGGCTCTATTCTCAGATTTGATTCTTAACCGTAAACTAAAAATCGATCATCTTTATCCATCCCGCACGGAATCAAAACTACCCAATGTGTTGTCAGCAAAGGAGGTTAAAGCTATTTTCAATTCTACCGATAATATTAAGCATCGTGCAATGCTTATGACGATTTATTCTGCCGGATTACGTCTTAACGAACTCATTCAACTTAAAATCACGGATATTGATTCTAATCGTATGGTTATTAATGTCCGGAGCGGTAAAGGAAAGAAGGATCGTATTCTTATGCTCTCTGAAATTCTTCTACCGGTTCTTCGTGAATATGTGAAGGCGCACCGACCCACAGAGTTTCTATTTGAGGGACAGTATGGTGGGTCTTATTCTCCTCGTTCTGTTCAACAAGTATTGAAAACAGCCTTACAACGTGCCGAAATCAACAAAAAAGCTACCGTTCATACACTCAGGCATTCTTTTGCAACACATTTACTCGAATCTGGTACAGATATTCGATACATCCAGGAGTTTTTGGGTCACTCGTCTGTGAAAACTACTCAGATTTATACGCATGTATCTAAAACTTCTGTATCACGAATAAAATCACCACTGGATCGGTTGTGATTCACATGATTGCAGTTCAATGCAGAAAATACTCCCAGTCCCATCTTTTATCATTTATTTCATATTTTATACTAATATTTAGAGCTTTTTCGAGTTTTTTTATCGAAAGTTCGATTTGGTCGTCAGTAACCGAGTACTTGTTAAGTGCATCGATTAACCGGTCTGCAATGTATTCTCTGAATTCCGGGTGTACTATATTCAAATGCAATCTATACCAAGAGTAATGATCATTTAACCTATTAAAAGCCACTTCAAAGCTTGAATATTCATCTCTCTTGATTATAAAAATATCATCAACAGGATCATACTCGTTGTGGTGATAGATGAAAACATCTCCAATGGGACCACGTTCTCGTTGGATCGAAATCCCACCACCTTCGGCTAGAATCTCGAATACGGTTTCTGTATTTATTGATTTGTTCATAGTTCTATGAGCATTATGACTAACTAAAAAAGTGATTTTTCAGAAGAATCTGTCATTATAGTATTCAATATGTGCGATAGCAAACAGTTGTGAAATCTATCAGAGGCTTCCTGTCATATATTGATGGAATCTTGAATTCTGCTTTAGTTTGTTTCATGATTGATGCATCCCAATTGATTAAGCCAATCTAGAGCTCGATATAGATTTTTACTTTACCGCCGAGTCCTTTTTCAACGATATCAAATAGTGTTTTCAAGGTAATATTACTACCATCATTTTCGACTCTTGAGATATATGTTCTCTTTTTGTCAATGATCTGTGCTAGCTGATCCTGAGTCATGTGTTTCTCTTCTCTGGCTTTTTTTAACAATAATCCAATCTTGAATGACTCAAACTCGCGTTCCAATTCATCTCTGCGTAGTGTGCCTTTTATACCGTAAACTTCATCTTTAATATCTTTCCAACTTCTGGTGCTCATGTTATCTGACTCTCGTTTTGTAATATTTCTGCATTAACTTGAGGGCTCTCTCTATTTCAGCCCTTGGAGTTTTTTGTGTTTTCTTAGTAAAGGCGTTTAGTAGTATCACAAGGTTTCCATCATCAAAGAAGCAAAATACTCTCCAAATATTTGAACCTAGCTTAATTCTAGCTTCATAGAGTCCATTTGACCCAATGATTGCTCTTAAATAAGTTGAAGGGACACGTTCGAGAGTTTCAATTGCTTCTAAGACTTTGAAAATTTTGTTTTGAACGTTTTTAGGTTGTTGCTTTAAGAAGTCACTAAAGTGGTTCTCAAATTCAACAACTTGACGAATTCTGTAATTCATGCGTAATGTAACTTAAAAGTTACTAATTATCAAGGTAGATGAATGTTATTATTCAATTGATGGATTTACGTCTATTGTAGCTATTCTCTCATTCAGTGCCAAAAACTTTTTATGTGAAACTTGTGTATCAATACGTCCGTTGGCAACCTGAGACCGAATATAGGCGGTAACGATGTGAAATCGAACCGTCTTAACGTGTTGAAAAGCGTTATCGACCAATTAAAAGTATCGTCTGATTTACTTCAATCTCAAAAAATAAATCCATGATTTCGGAAAAAACTGGTTAAGTTGATAGAAAATTTTTACAAGCGGATTTTCTCACGCGCTATGCCCTGACCAACAAGGCGGTCGATGATTTCGGTGCCGGGGATGGCGGGTTTGTCGCGGTAGCGGTCGACGACGCAGATGAATCCGAGCTCTTCGCTATTATCTGCATGAAATTGGTGGACAGTTTCTGGACTGATGTACACGACGTCGAAGGTGCTGATTGTATGTATTGCGTCGTTTATGATTACAGATCCGGATCCTCGTATGATAACGACGCTGTGTGGATGTCGATGATATTCTAACGAGGAATATCCGCCCGGCTGAATCTCGAAGTAGCGGGTCTGCATGTTTAGCTCGTAATCACGCTCTCCTTCACCTAACAAACTATATCGACTGATGTCTTTGAAGTTGGTGGTGTCTGTTTTGTAGTCTTTTTTTTCGACTCCATCCCAGTGATAACCGTTGGATTTTATGACGCGGGAGTGGGTCATAATCGGAGTGAAGGAGTGAAGGAGTGAAGGAGAGAAAAAGAAAGAAAGAACAGAAAGGAAGAGGGAATGGGAGGAATCGTAGGTAGTACACGAGCACTGCAAGTGCGAAGTCTAGTACCGAAGATCGTGTAACGTAGTGGAGCGAAAAACACGAGCATCGATGATGCGAAGTCTTTTGACGGACATC
>DLXM01000060.1 GCA_003448835.1 Bacteroidota bacterium
GAGTGTTTTTTGAAAGTTTCATGATGTTAGGCCTTATTTTTATTTATGTTAGTTAGGAGGATATTTTTTGAAAAAATATCCTCAAGCTATAGAGTCATTCATAAGCAAAATGTTACAAAATTATATTAATTAGTCTTTAAGTAACTGAATATTAATGACTTGTGAATATACAGTTTTTATAGTAATAATTACAATAATCTAATAATTACAAACCTTGCAAAGAAATAACCCTTAATGTATCATAAAGCACTCATTCCTGAAATATGAGTTATAAATTATCTTAGATTACAATTTTAGATAAAAATGTTAGTTTTAAATAGTGTCAATCTTGATTAAATTGGACTTCTCCTATAAAAGAGCTTAGATAAATAGGGTAGTGTAAACATAATTTTCTGATTTTGTGATTTGAGTGAAAAACCACTTCATAGTATTGAGTTCGTTAAAGCGGTCAAAAACGGTAATAATACTGTTATTGAAGAGTTTGCTTCCAGGGTAATACCCAGGATTATCGAATATTTAATGGTAACATTAAATGCCAATAGATTTTTGGCTGAGGAGTGTACCCACCATGCTTTTTCAGTTGTTTTGGAAAGAATTAACAAAGATTCACTTGATTCGAGTACTAGTATAGTTTCATATACTATGACTACCGCCAGAAATGAATATTTCAGGATGATAAAAAATGAATTTCGTGAAGGTGCTGCAATTTTTCAGGAACAATATTTTTTAGAGTCAGAAGAGCAGATTGATCATCTAATAGATAAAGAACGTGAAAAAATCCTTCAGAAATGTTTGGGTTCATTAGACGTTAAATCCAGAGATTTTATAGAGTATTTAATCGCACACCCAGAATATTCGATGATGAAAATTGGCAAAATATTTTCGATTTCACCCGAAAATGCCCGCACACGCAAATCCCGAATTGTCTCGCAACTAAGTGAATGTGTTGAAAAGAAATTGAATAAATAGGTAGTTAGGACGAGTAAGACTGATTCTAAATTAGTTGAAATTGACTGTTTTTGTATCTGTTTTCTGATTTTGATGCTACATTAGAACATTAACTTGTTGTATTAATATTCTCACTAAATTTTAGATATGAAGAATTCGATAGATAGAAAACAATTTCTTAAGCAATTTGGTCTTATTGGTGTTGCTGCTGTGGGTGCATCAACAATACTAACAGCTTGTGGAGGTGGAGCAGAAACTGAAACTGCAGCCGCAGTTGATCCTTGTAAAGATACGTCTGGATTAACAGAGCAAGATTTGGCAATGAGAACTAATTTGGGATATGTTGAAACTTCAGAAATTGCAGATCAACATTGTTCAAATTGTCAGTTATATAAAAAACCTGAAAATGGTGGTTGTGGTGGATGCTTATTGTTTAATGGTCCAGTTACCGCTGAAGGTTGGTGTAATTCCTGGGTTATTAATCAGGGATAATTAAATTAAGCCGGTATATCCGGCTTTTTTTTTATACAAGTAACAAAATCAGACTCAACATAATTAAAATAAGCCGAATCTTCGTTGAGAATAAAACAGGGTGAAAAGCAAGTTTGGTAATTCCCTTTTTGTTTTGTTGCCACTTATAGAAGTTATTCCTGTGTAGTGGACCTATTGCAACTGAAATGTGCCCATGTAATATGGTTAATGTGAATGGTATGGCAAATAGAAAACAACCCAGCATCGAATAATATATATGTTGATCTAAAATGCGAGACAATATAAAGTAAGGCCAGGCAAACATAAAAAGAACCGGGCCACTAATTATCCAGTTAAGCCTATATATTCGTTTGAAATTATTAATTGTCAATTCCATATTTGGTGCTTAGGATTTGAAATCCATTAAATCGCCAATTTTTTTAAATCTTATACCAGTCCATACCAAATCACCGATGTAATTCTCAAATTGATCTGAAAAATCTTTTGGGACCCGAATTACAGACTGAACAATTTCATTATAATCCGTTGACGAAAATTTGCCATGAAATGTATTCAGACCCGTTTCAATTAAGTTTGTTTGATCGTAATTGAAATCTAACTCAAATTCTGTGTACATCATCAACTCTATTTTATGAGATTCATCAATTACAACTTTTGAAGATTCAGAATAAGAAGAAATTAATCCACCTTTTCCTAGTTTGGTTCCACCAAAATAGCGAACTACCACAATAAGTACATCTACAAGATTTACAGAACGCAACGCATTCAGTATAGGTAGTCCAGCAGTTCCATTTGGCTCACCATCATCATTGTGAATTTCAACGAGTTGAATGGGATTAAGTCGTGCAGCATAACAATGATGTGTTGCATCCGGATATTTGGAACGAATTAATTTTAGTTTAATGTCTAATTCTTCTTTAGATCGGACAGTATCAATCAGAGCAATAAATTTTGAGCCTTTTTCTCTGAAAATTGCATTTTTAGGTTCCGAAATAGTGAAATAAGCCATAATAAATATCACGATGAGTTTTTAGAAGATACACATCATGATATTTATAATCTTATTACCTAGTCAATAACCTAATTATTCGTAGCGTAGTGATTCGACGGGTTCAACCATAGCCGCTTTTCTGGCTGGAAATACACCTGCGATAAATCCAATTACTGATAATACTAACACTGTTATTAGCATTACTGAATCAGATAATACCGGTGATCCCAGAAATTCACCGGCTCCTTCTTTCAATTCCATAGCCAATACTAATTTAACAACTCCAATTGCGGCCAATATTCCCAATCCACCACCTATAAATGATATAAATAAGGATTCGAAAATAAACTGAGATGTGATGTGAATATTTCGAGCACCGATAGCTTTTTTAATACCTATTTCACGGGTACGTTCTTTAACTACTACATACATGATGTTTGCAATCCCGACACCGGCAATCAATAAAGTAAAGAATCCAACCGCAAATAAGAAAATGGATACTCCCAGGGAAATATTTCTACTAATTTTTTCTGCTTCTATGAAATCCCAAATAGGTAAGGCTGATTGATCTTTTGGATCAAATTTGTACTTTGAAGCCAGTACATTTGTAACTGCATCCTTGACTTCCAATTGTTTGGAAGAATCTGTAGGTCGAATTAATATAGAATTCAAATTTCTAAACGAATACATATTTCTGAAAGTCGAGTAGGGAATAATAGCTCGGTTTTCGTCAGGTCCATTACTCATTGATGTCTGCAATTTAGCCTGCATGGTCCCTATAACAGTGAAGGGTATTCCATCCAACATGACTTGTTTACCAATTGGATCCTCCTCACCAAAAAGTCGTGTTGCTATTGAATTTCCAAGAAAAACGACCCGACGTTGTTCAATTACATCACGTTCATTGATAAATCGTCCACCAGAAGCCGGATACATAGTTCGCATGATTTCAAAACTCGGATTTACTCCTTCACCATATGTGGTGGTTGTGGTTAAATCAGTTCGCAATTGCATGCCATATCGCCCATACTGTGGACTTATATATTCGATATGAGGTACTGTCTTATTCAATAATTCAATATCATCCTCTGTGAATCGAACACGTCTGCCAACTCCCAAACCATCGAAATTGAGAGATGTCTGTCCACCATACACAATCATCACCTGATTGCCGGCACCCAGCATCCCTTCCAGCATTTTATTTCCCACACCCTGTCCAAATGCCAATAATAAAACTACGGCAAATGTCCCCCAACTGATCGCCATCACTGTAAGAAAGGTTCTGAGTTTTTGAGCTTTGAGGTCTTCAAAAAATTCGAGTATTAATATTTTCCACATAGTTTTATGTTCTTAAGCATTCAATAATATTAAGACGGGATGCACGTACAGCTGGTAGGAATCCGGCTACTAATCCAATAAAAGCCAATACAACGAGTGCAATAACACCTACAATGGGTGAAAACACCGGTGCACCGACAAATTCTTTAATTGGAATATTTTGCATGATTTCAACCAAGCCCCAACCAATGCCATAACCCAACATTGCTCCAAAACCTACAATCATGAAAGTCTCACTAAAGAATTGAATCATGATATTACGTCTTTTTGCACCAACAGAACGTCGAATACCAATTTCTTTCATACGTTCCTGCACTACTACAAACATAATATTAGCTACTCCAATACCACCTACAGCAAGTGTGAAGAATCCAATAATTCCAAGAAATGCATTAAATCCTAAAAAGAAATAGTACATAAATTCCCAAAACTCGTTCGTATCCCAGATTCCAACTGCATCCTGATCAGCCGGATCAAATCGATGCTTTTGGGCTAATGCAGTTCTTACTTCATCACGAATTTGATCAGATTCAGTAGGGTTTTTGACAGAATAAATCAGATTATTTACACGATCAGTACCAAACATCGCAGAAAAAGTGCTGGCTGGTATAAAAGCTCGATCAGCATCACGTGCAGAATAGGAAGAATTCTGTGTTTTAGGCTGAAGAACTCCAATAACTGTGAATGGGCTTTGTCCAATCATTACTGTTTCTCCAATTGGATCCTTTCCTTCAAAAAGTAATTCTGCTAAAAGATTACCTAAAAATACCACACGACGACGCTTTTCAATATCGATAGGCGAAATCCAACGTCCACCTTGTTGAGGAAAGATATTTCTCATATCTCCGTAATTCTCAAAAACCCCGGCAACATTTGGTGTATTTTGTCTCGATCCATACACAACCGTCGAATTCCACCTTGAATATTCTGCACTTACTTCATCAATGCCGTCTATTTGGGTTTTTAAATAATCAGCATCCGATTCTCTCATCTGAATTCTTCGACCCAGACCATAACCTTCAAAATTTATGGATGTAGATCCATTAAAAATGATCACAATTTGATCACCCATTCCTCGCATATTCAGGGTAGTTTGATCTCTGAACCCCATTCCAAATGCAAGAAGGATAATTAATGTTGCTGTACCCCACATGATTCCGAAGATTGTCAAAAATGTTCGAAGTCTTTGCTGGTTTACATTTCTTAAAAAATCGATGATTAAAGTAAACATGAGATGTGCTGAAAAGTATTAGCGGTACAGAATGTTTTTGATAAAACAGGAGTCTGGCTGATCATCATCACCCCGAATTCCGATCAGCCAGGGTCTCCTTTGGGAACTGTTAGAGAGTTAGACTTCTAAGTGGTCGTTCAAGAATTTTCTCACCCTCAACAAGTCCATCAGTTACTTCTATGTCAATTGCATCACCGGACCCGGTTTGAATTTCTTTTTCTACTGAGGTACCAGTTATGGTATCTGTAAGGACCTCTACAAATGCTTTATCTTCTTTAAATGTGATTAATCGCTCAGGGATTACAAGAATATCTTCGAGGCGTTTTATAATGACATCCGCATTTGCAGAATATCCGGCTCTTAATGTATGTTCGCCGGCATCAACTATCGAAATCTCAACAGGAAATACAGTCGCATTGTCAACAATTGTAGCTTTCAATGAAATTTTGGTCAATTTGCCTTTTACAATACCACCTGGAATTGCACCAATTTTAAGCTCAACTTCCATTCCTTCTTGCATTTTGCCTACATCAATTTCATCAACATTACCTTTGAATATTAAATTAGACATATCAGCCATATTCATTAAAACTGTGCCAGCTTGATAGGAAGTAAGAGGAACAACCGGGTCACCAATATTTACCATTTTATCTAAAACGTATCCCGAAATTGGCGCTTTTATTACACTTTCGATTTCAATTCCACCAATTGTTACCTTACCTGATTCCAAAAGTTCTAGTTTTTCACGATTCATCTGTAAACGAACCATGGCATCATTGTACGATCTTTGTGACTCCTCGAACTCGTTTTCAGAAATCATTCCACGATCTTTAAGCTGTACTTGGCGCTCGAGATTAGCAGCAATATTGTTGACCTGAATTTCAGATAATTCCAAATTTCGTTTTGCTTCAGCCAGTTCTAATGGTGTAGGATCCGGTTGAACTTCGATAAGTGGGTCACCTTGATTCACATAAGTACCGGGCTCGGCAAAAATGCGTTTAACAACTCCGGAAACTTTTGATTTAACTTCAACCTGAAACTCAGGCTCAATGGTCCCAACAGCCAACGCTTTTTCGATGATGTTACCTTTTTCAACCGCTACAACAGAACGAGTGGGTTCTGCAGTTGATGAGTTGACCTGAGTCATGTACATGTAAGTAGCTGGCGCGCCGATTATTATAACGATGGTGAATAACCAGATTAATTTCTTTTTCATGATTGTCATATTGAATTGAGAATTGTCAGATATCAATTTTTTTTACGCCACCTCAAGGACTTAGTTTCAACGCGAAATCCCGTATATTTAAATTTATGATGTTCCAACCTGATCAAATTTGTACACCTGAGATTGATTTCCACAACATTTTACATCAAATTATGATGTATCAAGTTGAACAAAATCAAATTTATAAGAGATATTTAGATGGATTGTATAGTCGAGATCTTATTTTATTTGGACATCCAGATTTAAACTTTATTTCATCAGAAAATATTGATCCTGATAAAATCCCTTTGCTTCCTGTTGAGGCTTTTCGTGATGCTAAAGTTTATGCTGAAGGGGACAAAAACCATGAGTTAGAATTTCGAAGTAGTGGTACGACTACTTCAATTCGTTCCAGACATTATGTGGCCTTTAAAAGTCAATATGAAGCAGCTATTTTTAATGGATTCAATTATTTTTATAACCTCAATGATTTTGTAATACTGGCTTATACTCCTGGCTATATTGCAAATCCAAACTCCTCCTTGATCTGGATGTTAAATGCTTTAATTGGGCAAGATCAAACTGGAATGAGTCGGTTTTTAGAGGTTGGAATGCAGATTGATGAGGATGTCATTCAGACCATATTAAATTCAGGCAAAAATTTGATGCTTTTTGGAGCAGCCTTTGGATTGATTGAAATGGCAGAAAATTTCCCAATAAAACTACCTTCAGATTCGATTATTATGGAGACTGGAGGGATGAAAACGCACAGAAAAGAAATGACCAGAGACCAGATGCATAAAACCTTAGCTAATGGTTTTGGACTTCAATCTGATCGCATTCACTCTGAATATGGTATGACCGAATTATTGAGCCAGGCTTACTCGTTGGGAGATTATTGGTTCAAAACACCACCCTGGATGCAAATATCCATCCGAAATAGATTTAATCCAATGGAGTCAATGGAAGCTGGACAAGAAGGATTAATTGGTGTTATTGATTTGGCAAACTGGGCGTCATGTCCGTTTATCTTAACAGGTGATTTAGGTGTAAAACGAACCGATGGAGCATTTCAAGTGCTTGGCCGTGTGAATAAACATCATCTTCGTGGATGCAATTTTCTACTGGAGGTCGATTGATACATCCTATTCATGAATTGGCCGATATTTTACAGAAAATCGTGTCAGATTGGTTATCAAAACCGAATGAATCCGGATTGGATGAAGCTATTGATAAAACAATTAGTGAGGGATTCTTTGAAAAATCAGATGTTGATCATGCATTAAACAATTTGAGTTTGTCTGTTCAGCGGAATGAAATCATTGAATGGGTTTTCCGAAATACAGATGTTCAAAAATCATACTCTGAAATCATCATCAAAAATAGAACCAGAAAAATACTGTGTTTACATGCCGGTAATTTACCCTTAGTCGGTTTACAGGATATGTTGGCTGTATTGGTCAGTGGGGTCCAATATTGTGGTAAAGTTTCGCGCAAGGACCCGTATTTAATTCCCTCTTTACTCAGGTATATTCAAACCCAATCATCAGCATTTAATATTAAATTTAGCCTTGATATCAGAGATTTTCGAGATGAGCTTATCGAGGAATGGATGTTTGCCGGATCAGAAGATTCATTAGAATCGTTGAAGTCGACACTCGAAAAGAATTCAGTGATAAGTACTATTCATCGATCTTTAATCAGGATTGCGCATTTTTCTGTTGCTGTAATCGATCAATGGGATAGTAAAATTTGTGCTGATTTGATTGAGTCAATTTTTAGATATGGTGGAAAAGGGTGCAGATCTGTAGCTGTGGTATATTCATACTTTAAACTGAATGAGCTATCCAAGGAATTGATTGTAGAGAGTTCGAAATGGATTCAACAGAATGGATATCCAATTAGAATTGCGCCTGCTGTACAACTAAGAAGTGCTTATAATGAAGCAATTGGAATAAATCAGGTTCAGGTAGGCAATGCGTTATTTCAAGAAGGATTAGTAACAATTGATGATCCCGGAATAATTTATTGGCAACCATTAATCAATCCCAATGATGTTAACTCGCAATTTGGTCATCACCTACAACAAGTTTATTATGTTCCAGTCAGGAATGAAATTGATTTTAAATTTGTAGATAATTTAAAGTTTGATACACTTCAAAATGCACAGAGTCCACCTATTTGGTGGCAACCTGATGGGATTGATGTATTAAAATGGATTTTAAGTAAATAATATGTTTTCAGAATTTATAAAACTACACTTTTTGAGGTCGATTCGATCAGTTTCAATTTCACGAAACTTGCTGGGAAGTGTATTTGTCGGTCTATTTGCTTTTATAATTTTCGTCTACATTATTGGACTGGCTTTGTCTATGAAAGTAGTCATTGAAAAGGTTTTTGAGAGCGATGACCCAATTAATTATATCAATGCAAACTTATTCAATTTGTTTGTTCTCGAGTTTATGTACCGATTTTTTCTACAGAAAGTACCAACTTTTGACTTAGCCGGTTTCCTCCATCTACCAGTAAACAGATCCAGGATTGTACACTATCTATTGATACGTTCAATTTTTTCACCATTCAGTATCATATTCTTAATTCTGTTTACACCATTTGCTCTCTCAGAAGTAGCAAGTGTTCATGGAATTGTATCTTCATTAGCATGGCTGACATCCATTGTTGTATGTAGCTGGATTATTCACTGGCTTGTACTTTTCTTTAAGACTCGGTATGGCGATAGTTTATTGAGTGTACTGGTAATTTTTTCGATTGGGATCCTCAATGTTGTAATGGGATATTATGATTGGATGAATCCTGGGATTATCCTTGAACCGGTTTTTGCAATGTCGTTGAAATCTAACTGGATACCATTGGTTTTGTTCACAATTTCTTTGTTTACTTACTACCAATTGTTTAAATATTATCTCAAAAATGCATATTTGGAGGAATTGACTCATACTTCGAGTAGCACATACGTTAATGGATCTATTGGATTTTTATCAAAGTTTGGATTGATTGGCGAAATGGCAAATCTGGAATGGAAATTAATCCTGCGCCATAAAAAAAGTAGAAGTTATCTGTTCATTTCAATGCTTTTTCTTTTCTATGGAGTGATATTCTACGGAAATCCTACATATGCTGAAGATCCGGCATCACCATATATGTATATTTTTGTTGCCACTTTTGTAACCGGAGTGTTTATGATTCAGTACGGCCAATTATTTTTGAGCTGGAATTCGGCGAGTTTTGATTTTTATATGTCACGCTCTAATGGTCTGGCATCCCTTATACGAGGTAAGTATTTACTTTTTGTATCGATTTCATTCGTTTCATTTTTGCTAACTGTACCATACGTGTATTATGGGTATGATATTCTGATTACACATGCAGCATTATTTCTATTTAATATCGGAGTTACCATCCATCTTGTAATTAATCTTGCACTATGGAAGCCTAAACCCATGGATCTGGATAAGGGGTCTTTCTTTAATTACGAAGGAATCGGAATTGCCCAATATTTAATGATAATTCCAATGGTTGTAATCCCTTATAGTATTTATTTACCATTTAATTTTATGTTCAGTCACCAGGTCGGACTAGCAGCTTTGGGAATAGTTGGGACATTTGGTATAATTTTTAATGAGAAATTGACTCAAATCGCAGTAAATAGATTAGTTCGAAACAGATACATCGTATCGACTTCATTTAGACAAGAATTATGATAAAGATTAAAAACTTAAAAAAAGTCTACAAACAGGTTACGGTTTTGGATATATCAGAACTTGAAATTTTGAGAAACGAGAGTTTTGGACTGGTTGGAAATAATGGAGCTGGAAAAACGACACTGTTCAGAATTTTACTAGATTTAGTTCGCGCCACTGAAGGAACTGTCTATATTGAGGATTTCGATGTTAGTAAAGATGAAAATTGGAAAAAAAGAGTGGGTTCATATTTAGATGAACATATGCTTTTATCTTATTTGACTCCCACAGAATATTTTGAAACGCTACGAAAAATCTATGAAATGTCGGAAACCGATCTGGATCAACATCTTGCTAAATTTTCCGGCTTCTTTAACGATGAAATTCTTGGGAAGAAAAAATATATTCGGGATTTATCAAAAGGGAATTTGAAAAAAGTCGGTATTGCGGCTGCTATGATGGGAAATCCGCAAATTATAATTCTTGATGAACCTTTTGAAAATTTAGACCCTAGTTCTCAAGTTCGATTAAAAAAATTGATTGATGCTGAAAAGAAAGCAAACAAAACTACATTTTTAATTTCCAGTCATGATCTAACCCACGTTACCGAAATCTGTGATCGTATTGTATTACTCGAAAAGGGGAAAATCCTGAAAGATATGAAGGATTCTAAAGAGAAAATGACTGCTGTACTGCACGATTATTTTGTGGGTAGTTAATAGGCATAGTTTACATTACGATTTTAGGTCATTATCGTATCGAATTGGTTAATTTCATAGGTGTTTACTCATTTCAGCTCAACGATTGAGTATTTTCTTGCTTATCTTTGTTGGCTAAATTAAAATGAATTCTTTATATAAGTTATGAGTGAGTACAATCCGTCTGCTATTGAACCAAAATGGCAGAATTTCTGGGTAGAAAATAAAATATTTAAGACAGACGATACTGATCGAAGCAAACCAAAATTCTACATTTTGGATATGTTTCCGTATCCATCAAGTTCCGGTTTGCATGTTGGTCATCCAGAAGGATACACAGCAACCGACATCGTTGCCCGTTACAAACGGCTGAATGGATTTAATGTCTTACATCCTATAGGATGGGATGCTTTTGGCCTGCCTGCAGAACAATACGCTATTAAAACAGGAACACATCCACGGACAACCACTCAATACAACATATCTCAATTTCGCAGACAACTTCAGGCGATAGGTTTTAGTTATGATTGGGATCGTGAAGTTGATACTACGGATCCTCAATATTTTAAATGGACACAGTGGATTTTCTTGCAATTATATCATCAGGGTTTGGCATATGAAGCAGATAAACCCGTGAATTGGTGTCCTGCTTTGGGTACTGTTTTGGCCAACGAGGAAGTCATTGACGGGAAGAGTGAAGTAGGTGGTTTTCCGGTGATTCGTAAGCCAATGCGACAGTGGATGTTGAAAATAACTGCTTATGCTGAGCGACTTCTTGAAGATCTTGATGGATTGGATTGGCCTGATTCTGTTAAAGAAATGCAGAAAAATTGGATTGGAAAATCCATGGGTGCTGAGATAAAATTTCAGGCGGTTGGAAGTGTTAAGTCTATTGAGGTTTTCACAACCAGACCTGATACTCTTTTTGGAGCGACATATATGGTACTCGCTCCTGAACATGATATGGTCGACGAGTTAGTTACCGATGAGTTTCGTAATGCAGTAGAAACTTATAGACAGGATGCTTCTACAAAATCAGATCAGGACCGTACCGATGCCAGAAAAAAGAAAACGGGTGTCTTTACTGGTGGTTATGCGATTAATCCGGCAAATGGAGCAAAAATTCCGGTGTGGATTGCAGATTATGTGCTGATTAACTACGGTACAGGTGCAATTATGGCTGTACCAGGGCATGATGAGCGAGACTGGGAATTTGCAGTAGCATTTAATTTGCCAATAGTAGAGGTCGTTTCAGGTGGGGATATACTTAAAGCTGCATATACTGATAATGAAAATGGCATTATTGTTAATTCAACGAGTGATTCAATTTCAATTGATGGATTAAAGGTTCCCGAGGCAAAAAAAGTAATCACACGATGGTTGGAAGAGCAGAACCTGGGCATTGGAACAGTAAATTATAAATTACGCGACTGGTTGTTTTCCAGACAACGCTATTGGGGCGAGCCAATTCCAGTTATTCGAACAAAAAATGGGGTTAAACCGATATCTGAATCTCTGTTACCTCTTGAATTACCTGATGTTGAGAAATTTGAGCCGAGCGGGACTGGTGAGTCACCTCTTGCAGTAATTGATGAATGGGTTAATACGATTGATCAGGAGACCGGTGAGCCAGCAATGCGTGAAACGAACACTATGCCTCAATGGGCTGGATCGTGTTGGTATTATTTGCGTTACATTTCGCCGAATTATGAATTAGGTCCAGTTGACCCTGAAAAAGAAAAATACTGGATGCCGGTCGATATGTATGTCGGGGGTGCTGAGCATGCTGTTTTGCATTTGTTGTATGCTCGATTCTGGCATAAGGTATTATATGATATTGGTGTAGTTTCAACCAAAGAACCGTTTCAGCGCCTTGTGAATCAAGGAATGATTTTAGGTGAAATGGAATACACATTGTTTACTGATGAGTCCGGGGCCTATATCTCTCCTGATGCTGCAGAGGTGGCAGATGGTGAAATTGTGCGTGTAAAATTGTCAGATGATGAAATTGAGAAATCCGGTTTTGGTTTTAAACTTTCTGGTGCAGCTGCGAAAAAGTACGGATTCAGTGATTCAAATATGGAATATATAATTGAAGCCCGATCTTATAAGATGTCAAAATCACGTGGTAATGTGATTAATCCGGACGATGTAATTACAGAGTATGGCGCTGATTCTCTTCGACTCTATGAAATGTTTATGGGTCCTTTGGAGCAAGTCAAACCATGGAGTATGCGCGGAGTTGAGGGTGTTTCTAGATTTTTAAAGCGCACCTGGAGGGTATTTGTAGGAGAGAACGACGTTCTTAACACCGAAATAGGAGACTACGAACCATCCAAAGCTCAATTAAAAGTGCTTCATGAAACCATTAAAAAAGTCACAGACGATATTGAAGGTGGACGATATAATACCGCGATATCTCAATTGATGATTTTCAATAATGAAGCTATTAAATGGGATCAACGGCCCAAATCCATTTTGAAAGAGTTTTTGATTTTACTCTCGCCGTTTGCACCACATATAGCTGAGGAACTGTGGGAAAGGTTACAGGGAAATACTGTTAGTAAGGATATTACTTCATCTGTTGCATATACTTCATGGCCACAATTTGATGAAAAATATCTGGTTGCAGAATCCTTCACTTACGCAATTCAGGTGAACGGTAAAGTTAGAGGGACACTCCAATTAAGTGCATCTGATGCTGATGACAAATCATTGGTGCTGGAGCAGGCGAAAAAAGATCCAACTGTTGCTAAATATTTAGCTGAAGGAACTGTGGTGAAGGAAATCTTTGTGCCACGAAAAATTATAAATTTTGTAGTAAAATAAATTTCATCAGAAATCTGATTAATCATGCTAGATATTAATTTTATACGTTCAAATACGGACCTTGTCAAGCAGGGGATGACGAATAAGGGTGAACGTGACACAACGATTGTAGATAATGTACTGACCATTGATGAACAGTGGCGGGTGCTTTTATTTGAGTGCGA
>DLXM01000369.1 GCA_003448835.1 Bacteroidota bacterium
GCCGTTAGTGCACTTTATAACAGGCATTAGCAAGGTTTCAAGTTGGCGCAGAATTTTGTATCATATAAGCACCACATTTAATACACATCAGGCAAATATGACTACAAATACGTTATCGCTGGAACAGGATATTCAACCTCTTTCTGAGTTTCGCCGCAATTCAGCTCAGTTTATCTCAAAATTGAAAAAAGAGAATCGTACTATTGTTCTTACACAGCATGGCAAAAGTGCTGCTGTTTTAGTCGATGTGGTTGCTTATCAAAGAATGTTGGATAAAATGGAACTCATGGAAGAGTTACTTGAAGCCGAACGTCAAATCAATACCGGCGATGTGGTTTCACACGAAGAAGCGAAACGCCAAATTATGCATAACCTGGAGAAATGGAAGTAATTTGGACCAGGCAAGCTGTTCATCAGTTGAATAGATATGCCGATTACATCGCGCAAGACAATGTTTTAGCCGCTGAAAAATGGGTTTTGAGTTTACTGGGCAAAACCGATCAGCTAAGTGAATTGCCCAAAAGTGGACGAATTGTACCGGAGTATAATGATCCCAACTTAAGGGAGATCATCGAGGGAGATTATCGGCTTATTTACAGGATAAAAGACGAGAAAGTATATGTTCAGTCCGTTCGACATACGCGTCAGGATTTGAGAAAAAAGAAGTAGGTTGCTCTGTCGTTCGATGACTTTATTTTCTCCAAATCAATAGAAACACGAAATCGTTAAAAAAGTGCACTAACAAGCGTTTCAAGCTGACTCGCCTCACGGGTCATGGTTGGTTCAAAGTTTGCTAAAAAAGGCAAAACCATTAACTTAATCCATCAGGCTTCGCAGCTTAAACGCAGGGCCGTTAGGCGGCTAAATACGAATTCTATCAATTAAACAAATTAACTTTTTAATAGAAAAATGGGATAAGTTCGAATAATATCATTCAAGACCAAAAGTGATAGGGATATATTGTTTTTTTCTGCCAATGAATATATTGGCTGTTTATCTATTAAGTATCTGTTGTAACCAAATCGAGAAAAGCTTCAAGAATTTTCTCATGCTCCAGATTTAG
The DNA here is from genome assembly GCA_003448835.1 of Bacteroidota bacterium. Classification (GTDB taxonomy): domain Bacteria; phylum Bacteroidota; class Rhodothermia; order Balneolales; family HLUCCA01; genus UBA11400. Next base: position 1,064 of record DLXM01000369.1, read on the forward strand.
GGTGTCAAATATTGAAGTTCGATGTTTGGAATATTTTTGATTGTGCATCCTCATAAGACCTTGTAGCTCTGCCCAGATAATCATTGCAAGCATCTTGGATTCTATCTTTGAGTGAATCGAACCGTCTTGTTTCCCTACTTGAAGTGCTCTGTGTAGATAATTGAACAGAGACTGTGCGAGTCCTTCAAATCTTGAGATAATCTTCTCTTCAGCTATGCATGGTATGTAATCAGACTGTAGACCAAGCCAGTCGTAGTACAAAAAGGATTCGATTTGATAAGGGTGATCTTGAACATAGTTTTTTAAAATTTCTGAGAAAGAATACAACATCTCTTTTCCAGTAACCACTTGCACCAAAACTTTCGAAAATTTTTGTTCAAGCTCAATAAGTCCATTCACAGCAATCAATAGTATCAATTCCTGCTTATTTCGAAAATGGAGGTAAAGCGCCCCTTTACTCATTTCTGTTCTTTCGGCCACGTCATCCATCGTTGTACCGGTTATTCCCTTTTCAGAAATAATTTCCTCCGCACAGGTTAATACCCACTGCTTTCATTCAGCTTTTTCCTTCTCTTTTCGGGTCATTTTCTTCTGGAGTTTTAAATGATTCATCCGGAGTTCCTTTCTATTTGAGACTGATTACCAAGTTAAGAAATAAATCCATTCACGACTCAAGTCTCCATATCTCTATGATATTTTTGAATATAAAGCATCCGTTGTACAACCCTTTTTGATCCAAAAAAAATAATTCAAAAAAATATTGAAACCTTAGGAAACTTTTATCGTATCTACAGTTTCCTATGAGCAATTAAAGCTCTCTGGATAAAACTGAAACCGGCAATAATGTCGAATCAAACAATAAATAGAAGTACTATTATGAAATCATTCAGCTTTATAAAAATTACGATCATTACTACAATCGCGGCTTTCCTCTCTTTGGGAGCAGCAGATATCAGCAAGGCGCAAATGCAGCAACAGCCGGATCCTCTTACCTGGGGTATAACCGGAGGTGTAACTATCTCTGACATGTGGGGAGATGATGTTGGAGCTACAAGTACAAGAGCAGGATTTACCGGAGGTCTGTTTTTAAATTATCGAACAAATACATTCTTCTCCGTTCAACCGGAATTGCTGTTTACAATGAAGAACATTGAAACGAGAACAGGAATCACTGGCCAGGATGTAACAACCGAATATGATTTTGGTTACCTCGAAATTCCGGTTCTCTTAAAGGCGCATATTCCTACAGGTGGTATTGTAACTCCAAATATCTATGCAGGACCTTCTCTGGCATTTAAACTTTATGGAGATGCAAATGATGCAGATCTGGACGACAATCTAAGAAGTGTTGATTTCGGATTTGCCTTTGGCGGTGGTATTGATATCGGACAGCGTATCAACATCGATGCACGCTACACGCTTGGTGTTGTAGATGTGTTTGATGTTCCTGCAGAACCATCCGCAAAAAACGGATCCTTTGCAGTCACACTGGGAGTTGGATTTTAGTAACCAACAATCAACATAGAAATAAAATAGTCCCTTAAAAGCCAAAAACCATGCTTTGGAAGGCATGGTTTTTATTAGGAAACCTTTGTGGTATTTTAAGTTTCCACTAAGTTCAGACCTACCTATCACATGTAAGATTATCCAATAGACAAATAATTTTGAGAACAAACCAACTAATATCTAAAATCAGAATGAAACAGTTAATTCCACTCATCATATGTACGATTGTGGTGTCATATTTTGCATTGCCGGCACACGGACAAAGTTCGCGCACAATAGACTTGCAGGAAGCTGTGAATATCGCACTCGAAAATAACCGTGACATCAGAATCTCGGGCTATGATGTTGAAACAGCAGAGTCCATCGTAAAAGAGATCACAGGTGGCTTTTTCCCGGAAGTATCTATCAGTAGTCAATATACAAGAAATGTAAAAAAGCCGGTCCTCTTTCTGGGTGACGGGATGAGCTTCCCGGGTGCTGAGGGAGCAAGCTCAATCGAAATAGGTTCCAACAACTCTTATATGGCTGGCTTAAATGCGTCGGTTCCGCTCTACTCCAGGCAGCTGTTGAAATCGAGAAAGGCGGCAACAAAAGGGCGGGAGCTTTCTAAAGTTGATCTGCAAGAGACAAAGAACCGGGTTACTGCGGATGTAAAAAATGCGTTTTACACCATTCTCTTAACCCAGGAAGTTGTCCGTGTGACGCAAATAAGAATTGAAAATGCTGAAAAACAGCTCGAAGATGTACAACGGCTTGAAGCAGAAGGTCTGGCCACAGAATATGACGTACTGGTAGCTGAAGTAGAGCTCGAAAATTTACGTCCCGAGCTGATCCAGGCTGAAGATGATCTTGAGAATGCCGAATTAAGGCTTAAAAATATCATGGGAGTAGTTGAAGAAGAATCTATATCTGTTTCCGGTGAACTGAGGCCAGCAAACGTGGAATCAATTGAACATCGAACCGAGCAGTTACTCAGAAATGTATACTCAAATAACTATCAGCTTCGGTTATTGGATAGCCAGATAGACCTGTCCAGAACAAATATCGAGATTGAAGAAGCTTCCCTCTATCCCACGATATCTGCGTTTGGAAACTATCAGTATCAGTCGGAAGACGACACGTTTAACTTTAGAGATTATGATTGGGTGAACACGGCCGCCGTAGGCTTAAGTGTTCAAATACCCATTTTTTCCGGGAATAGTAGAAGAGAACGGATATCACAGGCACAAATCGGAGCAAGACAGGCCGAAGAGCAACGAACCGCCGCAGAAGAAGCACTCTATACAGAGTTTAAAAGCGTAACAAATCGATTGGAGCAGATCATCAATCGGATTGAAGCATCTGAACGTGCTATACAACAGGCCCAACGTGCTTATCAATTGTCCCTAATGAGGTTCGAGCAAGGCCTTGGAACACAGCTCGAAATTAACAATTCGGAGCTTGCTTACGCGACCAGTCAATTCAATCAACTGCAAGCCTACTACGATTACCAGCTTACGATGATCGCCCTTGACCAACTGCAGGGCAGATTGCTCGCCAATAATTAATGTATAACATCAAATATTTACAAAACAACCCAATGAAAAATTTATCCTTAAAAATACTACTGATCTTTTCACTTACGCTACTGATTGGACTTCAGGCATGTTCAGAAGAAGAAGTAGCAGAAGAGAGGCAGGACCCGATTGTTGTAGAAGGAATCGAAGCAGTGGTTTCTGAACAGTCGAGATTTGTAACCTATTCTGGAACCCTGGAACCCTGGAAACAGATGAACGTAGGTTCCAGCAACCCCGGCAGAATTGACCGGATATTTGTACAAGAGGGAGACCACGTACAAGTTGGCGATCCTCTGATTCAGATGGAAGACAATCAGCTCAGGCAGGCACGCATCAATTACGAAACCACCAAGAGAGAGTACGAACGACTGGTGCCTCTTCATGAACAGGGAGCCGTAACAAGACAGCAGCTTGAGATGGCTCAAACCGAGTATGAGAATGCTGAAATTAATCTGGGTGTACTTGAAGATAACACACAACTACGTTCGAAGGTGGATGGCATTGTGACCGAAAAATGGTTTGAAGAGGGGGAGCTCTACTCCGCATCACCATCTGAAGCCGGCTCTCCGGGCATTATTCAGGTAATGCAGCTGAATCCGTTGAAGCTGATGGTAAATGTGAACGAGTCGATGTTGAGATTTATCAATGAGGGCCAGCCTGTATCACTCACCGTAGATGCGCTGCCGGATATGGAATTCGACAGTGAGATCAACAGGGTGTTTCCCACCATCAACCCGCAGAATCGGTCATTCAGAGTAGAGGTACTTGTGGATAACACCGAGGGAAATCTGAGACCCGGTATGTTTTCAAGAGCTTCTCTTGAGACTCAAAAAATTGAAGGGCTTTTCGTACCCCGAGAAGCATTAATCAGGGGTACGAGCGCCAATACACAAGACGTGATTTTCCTGATTGATGATGAGAATCAAGCGGTGCGACAGGTGGTCTCTGTCGGCGTATTTCTGGATCAGATGGTCTTAATAGAAAGCGGCCTTGAATCAAACCAGTTTGTTGTGATAAAAGGAAAACAGAGACTCGAGAGTGGAATGAAGGTTGAACGCGAAACCTACCGGGAATAACAGATCTCATTACAGAAAATATATATAACGATTTAAGGACTTAGTTTATGAATTTATCTAAAATTGCCGTTGAGCGCCCGGTAACTACAACAATGGTGTTTCTTGCCATACTTGTGATGGGAGTTGTATCCCTGATGAGATTACCGATTGATCTCTTTCCGGAAATAGAACCACCGATTATATCGGTGATTACCTCGTACCCAGGGGCTGGAGCAGCAGATGTTGAACAAAATCTGTCAGAACCGCTGGAAAGTGTTTTGGCTACCGTTTCTGATATAAAGGAGATCCGTTCTACATCTGAGGATAATGTTTCTCTTATCACTCTTGAGTTTGAGTGGGGAGTTGATTTAGATGCAGTCACAAATGATGTGCGTGATCAGCTGGAACTAATTAGAGCAAACCTACCGGACGGAGCCGATTTCCCCACAATATTTAAAATTGATACCGGTCTATTACCGGTTGTAATAGGCGCATTTACTGCGGACGAGTCTTATTTTGAGATTCGTGACCTGATTGATACCGAAATTGGCGATGCCGTTCGAAGGCTGCCCGGTGTTGGTACTGTATTTGTAGGCGGTGGCCCCACCCGTGAAATTCAGGTTGAGATTGATCCGCAAAAAATAGAGGGGTATAACCTGGACCTCTCTACAGTAAATCAATTAATTTCTGCCGAAAACAGCAATATCCCCGTTGGAAATCTGAAAATGGGACTCACCGACTACAACATCCGCGTACCCGGAGAGTTCAACAGCGTTCATGAGCTGGAAGATATCGTCATTGGGCGCACGGGCGGCGATATCATCTACCTTAGAGACATAGCCACTATTAAGGATGGATTTAGGGATGTAACCCGCGAAGTTCGGATTAACGGACGGCAAGGGGTTACACTCATGGTACAAAAACAGAGCGATGCCAATACGGTTACTGTGGCAAGAGACGCACTTAAAGTCATTGAGCAACAATTAGAGGGTTTACCGGCTGATGTAGAGTTCAGTGTTATAAACGACGGTTCAGAGTTTATACTCAACGCAGTGTGGAATCTGACGACGGCCCTTATCGCCGGTGGCTTTTTTGTGGTACTGGTTGTACTCTTCTTTTTAAGGCGGATGACTGCTACATTTATAGTAGCGTCGGCCTTGCCTTTCTCCCTTATTGGTGCATTTATATACCTCGATTTTTCCGGAGGAACATTAAACATGATCACGCTCTCCTCCCTGGCCATTGCCCTGGGTATGGTGGTGGATGATGCGATTGTGATCCTGGAAAATATCACTACGAAGATAGAGAATGGCAGCCGGGTCACTGAAGCCGCCATTTACGGTTCCTCAGAAGTGGGATTAGCTGTTTTTGCCACCACTCTTACCGTCGTTGCGGTATTCCTGCCGCTGGTATCCCTCACCGGAATTGCCGGAATTATGTTTTCCTCACTTGGAGTACTGGTATCCTTAACCGTTGTTATTTCCACGATTGCAGCGCTAACCCTGATTCCAATGTTGGCTTCGAAACTTTTGAAACCACAGGTTGAGCAAGAGAAATCAGACCGGAAGTATGAACGGATTACAAGGCCTCTTAAACGCACTCTTGAAAGTGTAACACGAGCTTATAAATACAGCCTGGTAAAAACTCTCAAGTTCAGAAAAACAACCATTGTGGTCAGCGTTCTGATATTTGCCGGATCACTGGCTATTATTCCGGTACTTGGCACTGAATTTATCCCAGAAGCAGATGATGGTCGGCTCGAAATATCCATGGAATTTGATTCCGGGCAGCGAGTGGAAGAGACCTTGAAATCCACAATATTGATCGAAGAGTGGCTGCGAGACACATATGGAAGGGATCTGCGAAATATCCAGTCCGACACCGGTATTGATGATGAAGGTGGAATTGCAAGTCTTTTCGGAGATGGAGGTACAAATCTCTCAACATTTACGCTTCGTTTTGTCTCCAAAACGGAGCGGGATAAAACAATTAATCAAATTGCTGATGAGATCAGGCAGCGAGTGGCCGGAGTGGCCGGGTTGTACGCATATAGCGTAAATGTTGGCGGTGGCGGCCTTGGAGGTGGCTCTGCTATCGAGTTACAAATCAGAGGAAATGATCTGGATATGACACTTCCGCTTGCCTATGAAATCGCAGCAGAAACAGAAAATATCCGGGGAACACGAGATGTTTCCGTTTCCATCAGTCCGGAACGGCCAGAGCTAATCGTTCGGCCCGATCGCCAGAAAATCGCCCAGCTCGGATTGAACACATCCTCCATTGCCGGAGCTCTGAATCTGGCTGTGCAGGGAAGCACAGTTAGTCAATACAGAGAACGGGGTGAAGAGTATGACATCCGGGTTCGAATACCTGAAGAGTACCGGAACACTATCTCTAAAATTGAAAATCTTCCGATCCATACCTCCCAGGGGATGGTGGTTCGTCTGAGTGATGTGGCTACCATTGAAGAAGGATCTACGGCCCCGCAAATCAATCGAATTGATCAGGAGCGGGTAGTAAATGTCACTCTCGATGCGTATGAACGCACCACAGGTGAGATTGTCGATGATATGGAGGCAATGCTTGCAGGGATGAATATTCCAGGCAATGTTGAATTGCACTTTGGCGGGGAAGTAGAGGATCAGGCGGATGCGTTCGGCGACCTGATCATGCTGATGCTGCTGAGTATTTTTCTTGTGTACGCTGTGATGGCATCACAATTTGAAAACTATCGAGATCCTTTCATCATCATGTTCTCCATACCGTTTTCATTTACGGGTGTGTTCCTGGCATTGCTTATTACCGGGTTTCCGTTGAGTATTATGGCATTCCTTGCAGCCATTCTGCTGATCGGTATTGTGGTGAAAAACGCCATTGTGTTGGTGGATTACGTAAACATCTTCAAAGAACGTGGGATGCTGCTGCGAACCGCTGTAATCGAGGGATCTACAAATCGATTGCGCCCGGTGTTAATGACCGCATTTACCACCATGCTGGCGATGTTGCCGCTCGCGCTTAGTACCGGAGAAGGGTCTGAAACCTGGCAGCCACTGGGTATCGCGGTTATTGGGGGGCTTCTGTTCTCCACCATGATCACGATGTACCTGGTGCCGGTTCTATACACCTATGCGAAGAAAGAAAAAATTAAAATCTAAACGTAAATCAGCAGTAGAGCAGTTATGAGAAGCTGCTGATATGTGACCCTTGCAACGTGCGCCAGCTACTGCGAGGGTCACTTTTTTAACTTATTAAACACAATTCAAAACAGGAAAAAATCTATGAAAGCTGTAATGATAATCTGCAACATGATTGTAGGCGATGAGGTAACAGAAGCGCTAAACAGGCTTAAAATTCGAGGCTACACCCAATGGGATGAGGTAAAGGGACGGGGATCTGAAGACGGTGAACCGCACATGGGGTCGCACACATGGCCCAGTCTCAACAGCTCCTTTCTCGTAATTGTACCGGAGGCAAAGGTGGAGCATCTTTTGGATGAAGTGAAAGAGATCGAAAAAGGAGCAAGACAACAGGGAATCCGGGCTTTTGTCTGGAACGTTGAACAGTCGATTTAAAAAGAAAGGGAGCTCAGTTATGAAAACAAACCAGATGCTTTACCTGCTTATTCCGACTTTGGTAGTCACTATCACTGTTTTACAGTCTTGTTCTTCTTCTACATCTGCTTCGGATGAAGAACTAAATATCAATCTCCGTGCCGATACAACAGGCACCGATCACGAAGGCAATGTTTATGTGATTGCAAATGAAGATGATCATTAAAACAATTCGTCTATTCCAACAATCAGCCGATTTGGAGCGAATGGAGATCTTCATTGGAAAATCGAGTATGATAACTCACCAGTAAAGGTTAGCGGGATTGTGATTACACTTGATGAATTAAACCGTCCGTGGGTTGTTTTTCATGTAAATGGAGATAGCGGAAGTAGCAACTATATTCGCATCAAGTATGATTCAGAAAATGCGTTCTCCAATGTGTATCAGCCATCGTACGGCATGGGTGGCGAAGCTGATATCTCGCTTATAGCGAGAATCAATGCCACAAATGGTATCATGGAAAAAGCCACATTTTTGTCAGCACAGCTCAGCAATGGAAATTCGAATACCTTGAAGGCACTGGCCATCGGGGTGAACGACCGAACCGTTCGAGTTCAGGCAGAATCGGCGTTTACGCCTCCTCATGTCGGCAACACGTATGCTCCCCACCCAAATGCAATCCAACTTGGGGAGTGTAATTTTTTCCCAATCCAGATTGATTTGGATATCGATTTAAGAAAAATCGAAACCAGTAGAGTCTTTAGCATGGATCAGTTGCTAAATGGACCTTATTCCGCCTGGCATTCAAATTGTGAGCGAAGAAATTGATGCTTTTTTGTGGTCTTTCAATAATGTATCCGGTATGAAAAGAAATTTCATCCGCTTCATTGTACGTGTACTATTCGTTGCTCTCGTTATTCTCTTAAGTGGTTGTGCCATTTCTCAGGAAATATCCATTGATGGAAAGAATTATCATCAGGGAGAGTTACACATTCAATTTTCTGATAATGTGAGAAACGTTAAAATAACTTTAAATGGTAAAATAATTGACACCCGAAGAAGATCAACCAGTGAAATTCACTTAAAAAACCTCGAAGAAAAACATTATACATTAATCGTAACTGCTTCAAGTTGGGATCTTAAAGACGCCCTGTTTTTCGAAAAAGAAGTAGAGATTTCCGGAAATCAGCCGGATGGGATACTAATTCCAGTTCTCCCTAAAAGCCGGACATACTGGCTCTATCAAACAACTACATTTGTGGGTGCAATAGTGGTTGAAAATAATTACGTAAGACCTCTACTGATAATTTTAAACTTAATTCGATAAAGCAAACTCAAAAATGCACCTAAAAAAATGGAAGAACAATCAATCACCACAATCGTCCAATCATTGTTATCTGAAATTGATCAAAAAGTTGAATCTTATGTTCAGCATTGGATAGATCAAATTGACGATCAAAATTACAGAGTCATGAAGTATAAAGGGAGTGAAAGGCGAAATAGTTCTAATGCATAATACCAATTTACAAATGTAAATCTAAAACGCCGAAACCATGAAATTATTCAAAACACTCCTGTTTTTTTTATTCATAATGATAGCCACTGTTTCATTGGCATACTCTCAACAAACGCCATCTTTACAATCAGATGAAAAGAGAATTAGTTTTACCGTAAATGGTGGAGTTGCCATTCCTGTAGCACCATTCTTTTTCCGGCAAAATTGGAATGTTGGCCCGGGTATTGAAGCGGGTATTGGATACAGAATTAGGTCAAATAGTTTACTACGGTTGAACGTATCATATTACAATTTTGGTTTTACAAATAGTGGGTTCCAAAACTTTCAAAATTTACCTCCTGAAGCTAATATTTCCAGCAGTAATGCCGAAACCATGACGCTTGGCCTCAACGCAATTTATGAATACCAAAGGATGGAAACGGATTTAGTCCCATACTTAACAATTGGAGCAGGCCTCTTCCGATTTCTCCCTAGCGATATACAATATAGTGCTGAAGGTGAAACTACGACCTTCGAAGTTGAATCAGAAACCAGCCTGATGTTTAATTCAGGGATTGGTTTTCTATATCCTCTGCGGCAAACTACTTCTGTATTTTTAGAGGCTAAGCTTGTAACAGGGCTGTTTGTTGATCGAAGAACACAGTATATACCTATTAGTTTTGGTATACGATTTTAAACACATAGAAATGTGAAATCTTCAATTTCACAAAATCTATCTACAACCTATTCACCGTTTAATCTGCGAACAAAAAGACTTACATTACTAAAGTTAAAATTACAGGAAGAATAGAATTCCTGGCAAACGTAAATCTCGCTCGTGTATGGAGAACAAAGAAATTCAAAACAGGATTTTAGAAGAATCGGACAAACTTTTCAGAAAGCACGGAATCAATTTTGTTACGATGGACATGATCGCCAAGCATTTGGGAATGTCAAAAAAAACTCTATATGTGCACTTTAAAAACAAGAAAGATATCCTCCTAAATTCAACTCGAAAACGTACACAGGAGAGAAGAAATCATCATGAAACTATCTTACAATCTGCATCTAATGTTACCGAAGGCATAATTACTGTATTGCGCGAGACGAGCCGTGAAATCAGCCAAATTAATCCAGTAATGTTTGAGGAAATGGAGCGTTATTATCCGGAAGTTTCAAATATCCTCGATAAAGATCGGATGAAAAATTATGACCAATTACTAAAAGTACTTGAGCGAGGCCAACGTGAGGGGCTTATTATTCCTGATATAAACATTGATATTTTATCGAAGTTATTTTTGGGGCAGGCAGACATTATGATGGATTATGATCTTTTTCCGATATCAGAATACAATCGGGAAGAACTTTTTAACCAAATTTATATAAATTTTATTCGTGGGATTTCTACCGCTGAAGGACAGAAGATTATTGAAAGTATGGCCAGTAAACTGCAATCTGTATAAGAATTCACTTAGTTAATAAATAGAATAAGAATAAATTTAATGATCTAAAATATTTAAGTGCTTTTTGAAGTATTTGTAAATTTAAACACTGTCACATCCTCCGAGATGTCTGTTCTGCATTTAAGTGAAGCTTGAACTGGTTTGAATGATGATGGGGATATTTTTTATAATTTAGGTGTAATATTGCGAATCTTAAAACCTAAATAATGATGGTAATTCTGCAATTTTGATAATATTTGAATCTATATTTCAGAATTATTGCTTCGCCGCCTAACAACGGTTTCAACGCGGACTTG
>DLXM01000355.1 GCA_003448835.1 Bacteroidota bacterium
TTCAACAGAAATGATTCATAGCCTTTATGATGGACTCATTCGTGCAAGTGATATATATAATAGTCCCATTATTGGCGGTGATATAACTGCTTCACCGGGCTCCTTGGTGATCAGTATCACAGTAAATGGATCTGTTTCTGAAGAAAAAATTGCGTATCGATCAGGTGCTCAAACAGGTGATGCCATATGTGTAACCGGTGACCTAGGTGCTGCGTATGCAGGATTGAAGATTTTATTACGTGAAAAAGCAGTTTGGGGACAAGAATCGAATGATACCGAATTTGCCCCTGATCTCTCCGATTACGAATATGTTGTGAAAAGGCAGTTATTGCCTGAAGGTAGAAATGACCTGATTGAAACACTCGAACAGCAGAATATGACTCCTACTTCAATGATTGATATCAGTAAAAATGCTTTGCAGGATTTGATGCAATTGATAAGTAGTTCAAAAAAAGGAGCTCAAATCTTTGAGGCTGCAATCCCTATCGCTCTAGAGACCAGAGCTGTAGCAGATGAACTTCAGGATGATGTCACACAATATGCTTTACAAGGTGGCGAGGATTTTGAGTTATTTTTTACACTTCCTGAAAAACAAGTGAACAATTTGGTAAACCATTTTAAGGATTTTGTCGTTATAGGCAGAGTCACAAGTCAGAACGAGGGATTTCGTATTCAAATGGCATCCGGTGAAGAGATGCATTTTGATTTAAGCGAAATGTCCCAGGCTTAAGGCTATTAATCATTACTATTATTAAACATGTCAGCTGAGAAAAAAAATACTAAAAAAGATCAATCATCGGCGCCTGGAAAAGGTCCAAAAATTTCTGTTTGGATATATTTGGGTATTCTCTTGATTCTATTATCCATTCATTCAGTTCTTTCTATCCCTGATACAACGCAGCGGATTGAATACTCGACTTTTATGAATGAGGTTCGGAATGGGAATGTGGAAGAAGTTACTGTTGTAAATGGTATCAATATTCGAGGAGTTTACAAAAAAGAAGCAATTGAATCGGGCAGAGTTGTAGTACCTACTCCAGAAGAATCTCCATGGAGACCACAAAGTGGTGAACCTGAATATACATTTTCAACGACTATGTTCGAAGGAGATGAAATCCGCCCACTTTTGGATGAGTACGAAGTCAAATATGATGCGAGTATCGAGGAAGATTGGTTTAGCGGTGTATTTACATGGCTCATTTTTCTGGTGATTTTAGTGGCATTCTGGATGTTTATTTTCAGGAGAATGAATCCGGGACAACAAGTGCTGAACATTGGCAAAAATAAGGCGATGTTGTACGATAAGCTTGGCGATAACAAAGTTACATTTAAAGACGTAGCCGGATTACAGGAAGCCAAAGAAGAAGTTGAAGAAGTTGTAGAATTCCTGAGAAATCCACAGAAATTTACTCGTCTTGGTGGGAATATTCCCAAAGGTGTTCTTCTGGTTGGACCTCCTGGTACCGGTAAAACACTCATGGCGAAAGCTACTGCCGGTGAGGCTGATGTTCCATTTTTTAGTTTAAGTGGATCCGATTTCGTTGAAATGTTTGTTGGTGTGGGTGCTGCCCGTGTTCGTGACCTCTTTAAACAAGCCAAAGAGAAAGCACCATGTATCATATTTATCGATGAAATTGATGCTATTGGACGTAGTCGTGGGAAAAGTGCCATGGCAAGTTCAAATGATGAGCGTGAAAATACATTGAACCAGCTTTTGGCTGAAATGGACGGTTTTAACACCGACAAAGGGGTTATCATGATGGCGGCCACGAACCGTCCGGACATTCTTGACTCTGCTTTACTTCGTCCGGGACGATTTGATCGTCAGATCATGATAGATAAACCGGATTTGAATGGTCGTATCGAAGTTTTGAATGTCCATTTGAAAAAAATCAAAATTTCAGCTGATCTGGATGTCAAATTACTGGCATCACAGACACCTGGTTTTGCCGGAGCTGATCTGGCAAATATGTGTAATGAAGCAGCACTTTTAGCTGCTCGCCGGAACAAAGATTCTGTTGAAATGATTGATTTTCAAGATGCAATTGAACGTGTTGTTGCAGGACTTGAGAAGAAAAACAAGATTATTAGTCCAAATGAACGTGAAATCGTTGCATACCATGAGTCTGGGCATGCTATTGTCGGATGGTATCTGGAACACACTGATCCGGTAATGAAAGTTAGTATTGTTCCCCGTGGATTTGCTGCACTTGGATACACATTGCAGACTCCTCTCGAAGATCGTTTTCTAATGACACGTGAAGAGCTCAGTGATAAAGTTTGTGCCTTATTAGGTGGTAGAGTGGCCGAAGATATCATATTTGGCCGGGTTTCTACTGGTGCGCAAAATGATCTTGAGCGTATCACGAACATGACATTTGCGATGGTCGCTGTTTACGGTATGAGTGAAGAACTTGGAAATGTTTCATTCTATGATTCCAATAATCCTGAGGGTAGCTTCGGCTTTAATAGAAAATATTCTGAAAACACAGCCGAAAAAATCGATAAAGCTATTAAAAAATTTATTGATGAAAGTTACGCCAGAACAAAAATTATGTTGAATGAACACCGTGATAAATTGGAAATCATGGCTAAAACTTTATTAGAAAAAGAGATTCTAACAAGTGCAGATCTGATAGATATACTTGGAGAAAGACCTCATGGTAATTATCCGATTTCGCATGTAGATGTTCAAAAGATTAAGGATATCCAGGCCCAATCAACACTTCCTGAAGAAGTGCCAACGACAGCAGAAGAAGATGCAGTACTTGAAACTGAAGAAAAATCTGCCGAAACTTCAAAAAACGAAGAATCGCCTAAAAGCGAATAACTATCTGATAATACAGACTTTTTTATAAGTTTGATTTTGACGTGATTATTATAAAATTCAAACATTCAAATATAAATGAATGTTTTTTGTTGACTGTCGGTTTATGATAGTCCAATACAAAAAAAGAATTTGATTCTAATGATAAGTACAAATCTGAAAAAATATTACGATCCGACTTTTGTTGTTACTCCAGAGTACAAAAAGTCTTTGCCAGATCTTCAAAATGGTCCGGCAAGCCTTATTGAGGGTGCAAATGTGCCGATTCAACAGGTGGGTATTTCTAACTTTAAAATGCCACTTCGCTATCCAACCCGGGATGGGAAAGAGCTGATTTTAGAAACATCTGTTGATGGTTATGTTGGATTGGAAGCCGATAAAAAAGGCATCAACATGAGTCGTATCATGCGGTCTTTTTATAAATTTCAGGATGAATTGTTTCATCAGGATGTCCTGGAGTATGTACTAAAAATGTATCGTGAGGATTTAAAAGCACAAAGTGCTTATGTGAATCTGAGTATTAATTATCCGGTTATGACTCCAAGTCTTCGATCCGGGCTCGAGGGATATCAGTATTATTCGGTCACCCACGAAGGGACGATGGATGAAAAAGGTGTGATGCGACGATTCATGCACTTTGAGTTTGTGTATAGTTCTGCATGCCCATGTTCTTATGAGCTGGCAGAGCACGCTCGAGAGACCCGTGAAGTTGTTGCTATCCCGCATAGTCAGCGTAGCATTGCTTATGTATCTGTGGAATTAAATGAAGCAATGTGGGTTGAGGATATGGTTGATATTTGCCGTGAAGCGCTTAAAACTGAAACTCAGGTC
>DLXM01000266.1 GCA_003448835.1 Bacteroidota bacterium
CGTTGTGCGATCTTTTTGTACGATTGGACGCTCTGCAGTTATCACAATTTCTTCACCAACTACTGCTTCTTCTTGCATTACCATGTCGATGGTGGTAGTACGACCCGTTATAACTTCAACATTTTCTATTCGAACTGTGGAAAATCCAATATATCTGAAAACAAGTGTGTATGTCTCAGCGGGAACATTAATGATGGAATAAAATCCATCTATTTCGGTAATAGTACCTCTTGTAGTTCCATCCAAAACGATTTGAACACCCGGTAATGTCTCGCCGGTCGAATCAGTTACCTTTCCAACGATTCGTCCACCGTTTTGCGCCCAAAGCTCGTTTCCACCGATTAGAATCAGTAGAAATAGAACTATTAGTTTTATTCTTTTCCGACTTTGCATGGTCGTATATCTGTATGAATAAACAGTTGACCGGTTTTTGAATCCCGGTCAACTGTTTAAAGGGTTTAGATATGAAATTATTTGATAAGTATCATCTTACGTTGCATGACCTGATTATCGGTAGTTAATCGATAGAAATAAATACCTGAACTGAGGCCTGAAGCATCAAACGATACCGTATGTCGTCCGGACTGATATAGTCCTGCATTAACAAGCCTTGTAACTCGCTGGCCTATACTATTATAGATATCCACAGAAACGGTCATTGCTTGCGGTAACTGGAACTCGATTTTAGTAGTCGGGTTGAACGGATTTGGATAGTTCTGAAATAATGCCAATTGATTTGGCAACTCAGAATTAGACTCATTTATGCTGGTTGCTAATTCGCGTCCCACTACACCAATGGTTCCAAGCCCGGAAATGTCAGAGGAGTTAACTGTACCACTTTGTCCCCAGGGTTTAGATGGGAACTGTATGACTGAAGTCGCAGTTTCCCACCAGTTACCAGGAGCAAGTCCACCGTCTTTATCCCACAACATCATGGTCATCGGCATGTACATGAGTTCATTGCTTTCAGGTAGCACCATTTCTGTATCGACCGGTACTCCACCTTCTGTTACAACAAGTAAGTCTTGAGAATCAATAGCAGCGAAGAATCTCCATCCAATACGATTATCGCTTTCATCATAGATATTTTCGTAGACCGCAGGGGTTGTCAAAGGATGTTGTGAACTATAGTATAATGAATTATAATCTAGAACCGGATCCCCACTTGGTTCAGTTACCCACAGTCTAACTAACAATCCGTCTGGATCATTGTTTACAAAATCAACAGATCCATTATTCACAAAGTGTGGTTGGAATGATAGAGAGTACTCAGGAGTTTCTCCACGTGATCTGAATTTATTTGGTGAACCAATGATATAATCATCTGTTGTGTATGCACCAAACAATACTTCTACTTGATCTTTGAGGTAATAATTCCACTCTAATTCATTGTCAAACTCTCTAACACCCGGAACCCAAGTCGGATCGTAACTGTCATTTCTTGGATAGATAGTGGTTCCAGACATTTCTGTTGGATTGGATGGTGGACCTGCCAACACGTCATCATCATAGATTTCACCGTAGAAAAACAATGTGGTAAAGCCGCCGGATGTTCCGTAGGCTAACCAAACGTCTCCACTGGAGTCATCATCTCCAAACCAGAAATCATCAACTTCATCAGAATAGCGAAGTTTGATAGGTTGAAAAGTATCAACAGGGAATGAGTTAACACCTGGGAATTCACCTTGATCAAGTGCATTGAACACTCCATTTTCTTCATCTTCGGTCAATTGGAACATAAATCCATTATCTTTTCCACGACTATCTACTGAAGCACTACTTGCACTTACATCTTCAGATAGAACGCCCCAGGCATTACCAGGCGCTACGGCATAGTGGTAAGTGTGACTTTCAACGGAAGTATGTGCACGATAGACATCATGCTCAACCTGAATTGAATCACCTGGCACCGTTGCCCAAAGTCGTACTTTCGGACTATCTAAATTAGTAATAGGCTCACTACTGTAGTAAATACCATAGGAGAACACATCCTCTCGTGCTGACCAGGATATTCTGTTGACATCTCCATCATTCACAGCTGAAATACCAGCCATCGGAGCCGGACCTTCTGTTGCAACAGACAAATCCGCACCACTACGTCCGATATAGATACTTTCAATGTATATCGGTGCATTCGGTGAATGGTTCTGATCCCAATAGATTCCAAAACGTCTTACCCGTTCCCAACTGAATTCACGCCAGTCAGGATCATTTACGTCAGAGATTACCTCAGCTCGTGCCGGAGAATAAGATCCCCAATAGTCCCAAAGGGCGGCATAACCGGTCAATTCATTATTAGTTTTTGCTTCTTCCAATTCAGTTTTGGTTGCATATGCTGGAAGTGGAATTGCAATATCCATCCACTCACCTACGTGTACTTCGTCCGGAAGTGCAAGTTGAACCCGGAATTCCAGGTTACCAGGAGGTGGCATGTCGAGAAACATAATTTTTGCGGTGTTGTTTCCGTTTGTTTCTCTGGCTGTTGATAAGTTATTTGGAGATGACCAGATACGAATAAAAATGGAATCCTGAGCTTCGCGACGCTCTTTCACAGATACTCCACCTGATCCCCAGTCAAATCCACCAATATTCCAGTTACCGTAATCGAAACGGATAACAGGTAAATCACTCACGCTTTCAACTTCTATAACTGATCCATGTAAAAATGTTGGGATTGAAATGTGTCGTCCACCAGCTGCGAACAAGATAAAATCTTCGTCCATTACATTTTCGGATGGCACTACTTCATCATCTCCATCATCTATCACCTCAACCACAGTGTCATCGCGCACCATTTGAATCTCGGAAAGCGACATTGAAACAGCGCTCAATCCGAATTCAAATCCAAGTTTCATTGCACCAAATTTCTGTGATACAGGAACAACCATTTGGTGTTCTGATTCACCGGCAGGGATGGTTAGAGTTTTGAGTCCCAAAGCGACAAAATTTCCACCATTTTCACCGAAAAATACATTCACTGTACGTTCAGCTGTTGAATTGGCCTCAAATGTGAGAACATAACTACCGCCAATTTCAAGAGCTTCAATTTGTTCTTCTGAAAAAATTTGATTTAACTGAACGTGCCATGAAGCGGATGCATCTACAGTGATATTGTCAACTGAAACCACACCATCTTCAACGGTAAAATCAGCAGTTGCTCCAGCCCAATCTGCAACATAAGTCTCCCATGAAGTTAGATCACCGGTAGAGAAATCTGAATTGGTTAAAATATTTGGTTCATACTCTACCAACGATACATTTGTGATTGATGCATCGACTGTGCTTAAACCAAATTCAAACCCGAGTTTCATTGCTCCAAATGTTTGGCTAACTAAAACTGGAAATTCGAATGTTGATTCTCCGGCTGGTAGAGTAATCTGAACCGCTCTTAGTGCAGTAAAATTACCACCATTTTCACCGAAATATACCGTAAGTGGACGCTCAGCTTCGGCATTTACATCAAATCTAATTCTGTAATACGATCCAACCACTAGGGCGTTAATTTGGTCCGAACTGAATTCCTGATTCAACTGGACATGCCAGGAGGCCGTACCATCAACAGCGTTGACAGCAACATTAGCACGATTATCCGAAACAGTCACATCTGCGCTTGCTCCAGCAAAATCTGCAATAAAAGTAGACCACGGGTTTAGTGATCCTGAAGAAAAATCTCCATTTATAATGATATTATCAGAAGATTGAGCAGACATGACCAATGGCATGCATAAAACAATCATCACGTGTAACATCCATCGTAACTTGGTTTTCATAGACGAATCCTTTGTATTTATTAACTTAAGAAACCGCTTCCAATCTAAAGAATGAAAACAATTAATACAAAATTTTTATTCATTTTTGCAAAATTTGTATAAAATATTTTTCTGTATGGCATAAACTCGTACTTTAGGTGACATAAGTATCATCTTTCAATTGCCAAAAATGAGTCTTTTTAGAAAGTTATTAGGCGCCAAAAAAATCATTTTGTTCTACATTTTGGCATTGCTCAGTCCTGTTTTGATTTTAATTGGTGCAGAATTTGCCCTACGATTTACATCTGGATATCAAAATACTACGTTAATTCAACCAATTAATAACCATAGCAAAGCTGTAATAAACACTACCTATTTCGACCGATATTATTCTTCATTTAATCCATCAACTTCTATAGCCCCATTTTCGAATCCACGTGACACTTCAGTTATCAGAATTCTTTCACTTGGTGGTTCAACAATGGCAGGATATCCGTACAGTCATCATTTTTCCCCTTCTGCACTTCTGGAAATTAATCTAAAGAAAGCTTTTCCCGGTACAACTTTTGAAGTAATCAATACAAGTATTACCGCTTTTAATTCATTTGGAATTGTCGATATTACCTCTAAAATGGCGGAATTGAATCCAGATATAATAATGATATATGCCGGACATAATGAATTCTACGGGACCATGGGTTCAGCGAGCGCAGAAGGTGTCTCAACTTCTGCGCTGCTACGTAGATCATTCTTAAATCTGTATCCGATCGCCCTTTTCCAATTCAGTTACCGTTTCTACAAAAAGTTAACTACCGACAATTCTGATAAATCAAATCGAAAAACTACCATGAGCAGATTAATGACGTCAGCGGATATCCCTCTTGATGAGTCATTATTTAAGCAGACCATGTTCGATTTTCACGAAAATTTGATGTTGATATTTGAATATGCCTCTCGTAATGAGATTCCGATTGCGATTGCAACAGTAGTTTCTAATCTAAAAGACCAGTTACCTTTGGGCGAGAATAAAGAAGCCTTAAACTATAAATATCTAGCAGATAGTATTTATGTTGCCGGAGATATCGAGTCAGCAAGACGGTTATATCAACTTGCACGCGATTATGATCCAATTCGATTTCGAGCACCTTCACATATCAACTCCATTATTAGAGGATTTACTCAGCAAACTGGCTCATATCTTGTTGATATTGACCAAAGCTACAAATATCAATGTGCAAGTGGAATTGAAGATGCATCATGTTTTACAGACCACCTTCATCCCAATTATTACGGATATAAACATATAGCTCAGGAGTTCTACAACATCATATCACCTATTATTGAGCAAAAATTCAATTATTCCAACACTTCTGAGTCTGCATTTGTAATACCCGAATTAGATCCTCTTGAAAAACGGCTTGCTGATATAAATATTCAAATACTAAAATCTTCACCTCCATTTACTAATCATTCTTTTAGTGCATCTACAACAACTGAATCTATTTTAAATGGACTATTCAAGAGCGCGAGTTTAATTGATAATGCAGCATATTCTATTATTACAAATCATACACATCCAGCTGTGATCTATGAAAACCTGATTAACACCTCAACAGAATCGACATCTGATTGGTTTTATAGTTGGTCAGAATGGAGTCCACTCAATGAGCAAATATTAATTCAAGGGATCAATGAAAGCTTAGCTGGACAAACCCCGGCAGGAAATCTTGAAGTTCTACTCCTTAAAGGTTCAAACGAATTTAATAAAACTCAATTTTACAACATTCTGGGTGCCAGATTTTTACTACAACGGGATTATAATAATGCGAAAAACTATCTGCAAATAGTTGAAAATCGTTCTCCCAACGACACTGACATGCTTTATAACATGGCTGTATTACATGATGAAATCGGAAAATCTGAGCTGGCAATTTACTATCTACAGCGATATCAATCTATTGTATCCCAATCTGATACTCGTCAATAGCAACATATTAAAGAACTACTTGTAAGTATTTTTTTTATCTTACCCAATTAAATGCAAAATTTTTCATGAACACTAAAGTAACATTACACGACCTGGCAAAAGAAACAGGTTATTCGGTATCTACCATATCCAGAGTGTTGAGTGGATCAGACAAATATGCTGAAGATACCAGAAACACCGTTCTGGAAGCCGCTAAAAAACTGCAATACAAAACCCGGAGAATCAGTCCAAACGAATTTCCAAAGTCACACTATAATATTGCGCTTATAACCGATTTCCACGAAGGTGAATTTTACGCCTCTTTTTTTTATGGTTATGTTCAAGCCGCTCCATTAAGTAATGTTCGAATATCACTGATTAGCTTAAATGATCCACGTGAGATGATCAAAGAATACATTGGGTTATTCTCAGACCAGTATTATGACGGCGCAATATTATTCATTCCGGCGCTTACACGTAAAGATTATGAGGCCATAACAAAAGATATCCCTGATGACTTTCCGATGATATCTAATGCTTTAATTGAAAATCCACTATTACACACGATCACTTTTGATGGTTATAGTGCTGGTCATATGGCTGCCGAGCACTTTTTACAACGGGGACATAAAAAAGTTGGTATTGTCAAAGGTCCCGTTTCAAAAGCAGAGTCTCGATTCCGTTACAATGGCTTTGCAGACTACGTTCACCAACACCCGGCTATGCAAAATGTCTTCGAATTTCAAGGTGACTTCAACTATGAATCTGGAGTACAGGCTTTTGAAGCCTATCAAAAGTGTCCCGTAAAACCAACTGCAATATTTGTTTCAAATGATTTAATGTGTCACGGTTTTATAGAAACAGCCAAAGATGCCGGTATAAAAATTCCACAAGATGTTGCATTATTAGGTTATGATGATTTACCTATGTGCTTACATACCAGACCTCTTCTGTGCTCAATTAAAACAGATTTTGCAACCCTGGCACACGCAAGTCTTGAAACCTTAATTCGGTTAAAAAACTCAACTTCTCAACAAATTGGCCTTCTTAGTTTGATCCCTGTTTCTTTAGTAGAACGGCATTCTTGCTAAAGAAATACAAATTATTGCAAATTAATAGTTTTTATTGTACAAAATTTTGCATAAGATTACCCTGAAATTATAAAGTATTTGTAATCACCCAGGGTAGTATATGCATAGGCCTTTTATTTATGGTGTTGCTACATCAAGTTATCAAATTGAAGGTGGTATTGGAGAACACGGAGCGGGAACAAGTAATTGGACCGTTTTTTCACAAAAACCCGGCAACATATCCAACTTTGAAAACGGCAATATAGCTTGTGACCATTATCATTTATGGGCCGATGATATTGATCTGATGCATGAGATGGGTATTCAATCATATCGCTTTTCAATATCATGGTCTCGTATTTTTCCCGATAATTCAGGCAAAGTTAACGAAGAGGGACTACTCTACTACGAGCGGATACTGCACAAACTTCAATCACTAAATATTGAACCAATGATTACACTTTATCATTGGGATTTACCACAATGGCTTGAAGAGCGTGGGGGATGGAGTAATCCGGATATAATCGAACATTTCTGTACATATTCTCTAACAGTTTTTAAACGATTTAATAAATTTTGTGATAAGTGGATAACGTTAAACGAACCCTGGGTATTCTTGCATAAAGGTTACATAACCGGTGAGCATGCCCCTGGTATTGAGGATCTAAGTACAGCAGGAAGAAGCTACGTTAATATTTTACGATCTCATGTCTTAGCAGCATCCAAAATGAGGTCTGAAGCACCACACATTGAGATTGGTATCGCATGCAATGTAAGTTATATTGAACCTGCAACTTCAAATAATGCCGATATCGTCGCAGCATCTACATTTGAATCCTACATCAACAGCTTGTTCCTTGATCCATGGATTAGGGGTTCGATTCCAACGGTAGCCTGGACTTTATTCAAAAAGGATCTTCCTGACAAGTGGCTCTCAGATGCTTCTGAATTAATCACGCAACATGATTTTGTCGGACTTAATTACTACTCTAAAACTACCATCAAGTCGAATCAATCGGTTTTTTTAGGAGCTGAAATCACTACTTCTGGACTACCAGAAACATCCATGGGATGGGAAATATACCCAGATGGATTAACATGGATTTTAAAATGGGCGTTTGACACATATAAACTCCCAATTTATATCACTGAAAATGGTGCCGCATTTCATGATGAATTGTTACCTTCTGGTGATATTGATGACGTTGATCGTATAGATTATTTCAAGTCACATCTTGATTCTATGCAGAATGCAATCAAGTCAGGTATCCCAGTACTTGGCTATTACGCTTGGTCATTTCTTGATAATTTTGAATGGGAAGCCGGTTATGAAAAACGTTTTGGAATCGTATATGTTGATTTCAAAACCCTTCAACGTACCATGAAAAAAAGCGGAGAATTTTATCGTGATTACATCAAGAATCACAATAGACTAATGGTGAATTTTAGTCAAAAATCTACAATTCAACTTTCACAATGAGTCGCTTTTGCTCACATAATCAGGTGAATGAGTATCTTTAAATAACGTTTTAATCAAGATATCGAGATCCATCCAGATGCTGTAGTTTTGAACGTAAAATAGCTCAAATTTTTCTTTTTCGGTCTCACGATAAAGTCGTGTTTCATTTATTTGTCGAAGGCCGGTAATTCCGGGTTTATAGTAAAGTGGGACATCTTTTCGATCCTGAATGATGGGCGAGCCCACCAGACTAATTCGTCCAATAAGCACATAAAACATCTGTAAATAGCGATTCAGCCATATACTTTTTTCATATGGCAACCAAAGTTTCAGTGAACTCTTATGATGACCATCTAAATAAAATTCTATTCTTTGTGGCAACCCATACTTAATAATTTTAAATACCAACAAAGGTAACATTACGGGTAATCCAAGAATCAGAATAAAAAGAGACATCCAGAAATCGAGATTTCGTTTAAGAAATTGATTCCATGGAACTGAATATGCCAGACGTACATCCACTAATGGGATATCATCAAAATATTCTACATTTGATTTACCGATGATGAAATCCATTGACTCTGGCACGATTTTAAAGAAAACATCTTCTCGACGAATTTGAGTCATTATGTTTAGGATTTCGTCATTTGACACTGTATTTCCCAGGAATATCAGTTGATCAATTGAATGAAATCTTACAAGATCGGGAACGTGTTCTGTTCGACCAATAACCGCAATATTTTCAAGTCGATCCACCCAGTCAACATCATTTTGAACGATGACTCCAACAATTTCATAATTCCAATCTATTTTGGATCGGATGAGAGATATTAAGTCGACAGTTCTGTTCCCTACACCCACTATCAGGACCCGGATAGGTTTTATGGTACCAGTTTGGCTAAATCTCTTTTTAGAATAGTTTTTGAGCCAAAATCGATAGAATCCGAGGATTACCGAAGAAGTAAATGCACCGAAAAGCAGGATCCATCGTGAAAATGCGAACTCCCGGAGAAAAAACGTAATGACAACCACACCCATAAAAGATAGGGTAACCGCTTTAATGATGGACATCACAGAGAATTTGTTGAGTCCGTATAGTTCGTAGTACCTTCCAAAACCGATGAAGAACAACGTCAGGAAGGCGTTCACTGTTAGAAATGATGTCGAGTATTGTTCTAAGAATTCGCTTGGTTGAATATTATATCGAATCATAAAGAATACAAAAACCAAGATGTTCAAAATGAGCAAGTCTATAATTGGTTGTGTAAATCGCCTGAAAAGTGACCCTACATAGCTGGTGCCCGCTCTGAATATAATTCCCAGGACAACAAAAAATTTGAATATAAAGGTATATGCGTAGCTATAATGTTTTTCGAAAAACTGGTACATCGCTTTATTGAAAACGATCACATAATCCAGGTTTTCTTTTTTGGTGCTTTCTCCTTTGTAATGGATGATACTCGTAGTGGGGACATAATCAATTTGATATCCGGCCTGGGTTGTTCTGTAGGAAAGGTCGATATCTTCGCCATACATGAAAAATCGCTCATCGAATCCGTCAAGATCTTTGAGGACTGATGTTCGGAAAAACATAAATGCACCTGACAAAACCGGAACTGGTCCGCTTTGATTTTCATCCATCCAGCCCAGGTAATAGTCGGCAAAGCGTTTATTTTTAGGGAACAATTTGGTGAGTCCGAGGACTTTCCAAAGCGCTGAAAAGGGTGTAGGTACTGATCTACGGGACTCAGGAGCGAAGCTACCATCCGGATTTAGAAGTTTGCAACCGGCGGCAGCAGTGTTTGGATTTGCTTCCATGTGATCGAACATCACGCGAAGTGTATCCTCACTAATCAGCGTATCAGGATTTAGAAGTAGTGTGTATTTACCGTTAGCTTGACGAATGGCCTGATTATTGGCTTTGCCGAATCCGACATTTTGATTGTTTGCGATAAATTGGACATCCGGAAATCGTGGGGTCAGGTATTCGACGGAACCATCGGTGGAATGATTATCTACAACAAAGGTTTCGACAATCAGATTTCCTTTTGAATTCTTGATAGAATTTAGAAGGTTAACCAAATATTCCTTTACGTTATAATTGACAATAACGATAGATATATCGGTTGCGTGGGTTGTAGATTGGTTCGATTTCACGGAGGGAAATATATCTATATATCTCTGTAATGGAAATAGGCTAGGTGCCTAAAACGACAAAAGGCTTCCCGAGTTGAAGGGGAAGCCTTTGTGAAGTAAAAAAAAGATGAGGCAGCGACCTACT
>DLXM01000278.1 GCA_003448835.1 Bacteroidota bacterium
CGGTATTAATGGATGATGGTCGGATTGAAGTTTTTGAGGGAATGAGAGTAATCCATGATAATGTTTTGGGTCCATCTAAAGGTGGTATCAGATATGCTCCGGATGTTACATTGGATGAGGTCAAGGCACTTGCCGCCTGGATGACATGGAAATGTGCGATTGTAAATGTGCCTTTTGGAGGAGCCAAGGGTGGTGTAATTTGTGACCCTAAGACTTTATCGGTATCCGAATTAGAGAGAATTACACGACGATACACATCCAATATGATTGGTGTTTTTGGTCCTGACGAAGACATCCCGGCACCGGATATGAATACCAATGAGCAAACCATGGCGTGGATTATGGATACCTACAGTATGCATGCGCGAAAGACAGTTACGGCTGTTGTTACCGGAAAACCGTTGTTATTGGGTGGGTCAAGAGGACGAAAAGAAGCCACCGGACGTGGTGTTGTAACAACGATTTTATCTGCAATGAATAAACTCAACATGATGGCAAATACCTCTACCGTTGCGGTTCAGGGATTTGGAAATGTGGGTTCTATATCTGCTTTACTGATGCATGAGCAGGGATCTAAAGTAGTTGGAATCAGTGATGTCTCAGGTGCATATTATAATCCGGATGGGATTAATATTCCAGCTGCGATTGCCTACACTCAATCGAATAAGGGTACGTTGGATGGATTCGTTGGTGGAACTAAAATTTCAAATCAGGAATTGCTTGAATTAGAAGTTGATGTCTTGATTCCGGCCGCAAAAGAAGATCAGATTAACAAATACAATGCGCCGAATATCAAAGCAAAAATCATTGCTGAAGGTGCGAATGGACCAGTTACAGCTTCAGCGGACTCCATTCTGGATGAAAAAGGAATTTTGGTCATCCCTGATATTTTGGCAAATGCCGGTGGTGTGACTGTTTCGTATTTCGAATGGGTTCAGGATCGACAAGGTTACTTCTGGACAGAAGAACGTGTAAACCGACGATTAACGCGAATGATGCGGGATGCATTCAATAATTTGTTTGCTGTAAAAGAGCAATACAATATTACCTTACGTCAGGCAGCTTATGTTTATGCGATCGATAAAGTCGCGAAAACTTTGAAAATGCGTGGTATTTACGGGTAAATTTGGCCTGGAATGAAATTTGTGACACTCTAAATATTAGAAATCACACAGAATTCACAGGCGATGAAACTTTTTCAAAGTTTCTGGGTATATTCGAATTAATATTGATTCCGCCTCAGCCAAATGGGGCGGAATTTTTTTTGGTACTTGATCTTGGCATGGTTATAAAAATCCGGCTCAAATTTTTAAATCACAATTAATATGTCGTTTACAATAGACAAAAAGCTAAAAACCGATTTTGATGAATTGGAATTGCTGGAAAATATTGTTGATGAATTAAATGAAGTTGCCGGGCTTGATGAAGACAAAAAAGGTGGGTTGCTGCTTTGTGTATCCGAGGGTGTGACCAATGCTATGTTACATGGTAATAAGATGGATGATTCTAAAATAGTCATTCTTCATGCCGAAGCCGAAAAAGGGAAAGTATCAGTCAGTATTCAGGATCAAGGGAAAGGATTTGATCCGGATGCCGTTCCTGATCCATTGGATTCCGATAACTTACTCAAAACCAGCGGACGCGGAGTCTTTCTAATGAGAACTTACTGTGATGAAGTGGTTTATGACAAAAATGGAACCCGCGTTACATTGGTTGTGAAAGCATAGGTTTTTTTTTCGGATCCAACTCATACTTGTCTTTAAATCAATATTTTGGCTTTTCGTAAAAAATCCCAAACATTTCGAATTAATGGGTAATTATTTTGACCTATTGCCTAATCCGATCGAAATAAATTGACCGAAGTCGTTTATTAAACTATTTCTTAAATGCAGTACCGTTGCATCATTTCAGGATGTAACTTTGTAGAAAATAAAGTATTCAGTGCCGAAATCTATTGATTTCGGAAATCTAATTTGCTCATGCTTCTACACATTTCCACTGCAACTGAAATTGATGCACCATCATGCGGATGTGAGACCGGACACGGGTGTCATACTTCGACACCAAATGCCTCGGGTTCTGGTGCAAGTTCATCAGTTTCGCCCGGATTTTTNNTCATTCATCAGTTTCGCCCGGATTTTTTCATCTGAAGGAATTTTATGGTCCGTTTTTAACCGCATTTATGTTGCTTTTAGGGGTGTATTTTAACTATTTAGGTACGTTTTCATGGTTTACCGGGCTTTTGGAGGTTGTTTTTTATACCGTAGCCTGGTTGCCAGTCGGATATCCCGTTTTATCACATGCGATTTCAAAAATTCGAACCGGAGATGTCTTCACTGAATTTTTACTCATGAGTATGGCATCCGTCGGAGCATTTTATATCGGTGAATATCCCGAAGGTGTTGCCGTGATGCTTTTTTACACAGTAGGGGAATTGTTTCAGGGAGCAGCAGTACGTCGTGCACGATCCAATATTCAGTCATTATTGGATATTCGTCCCGATGTGGCCCGAGTATTCAGAAATGGTGTTTATGAAATTGTGCATCCCGA
>DLXM01000025.1 GCA_003448835.1 Bacteroidota bacterium
CTCCGGGACAAATTCAGCCAACACGTGCATCCAGTATTTACATGGCACCACGTGGTGACCAGGCACTTGCTGAAGTTGGTAGTGATATTTATGTGGTAACGGTACCCCGAATTGGGGATGCGCCGACAATAAACGTTGGTAGTCCTGAAAATGCAGCGTTCCCGGCCCGCAAATTAACAGATATTGGTGGTCAGTTTGCAACCTGGGACTGGACCGGGCGAAACGTTCATTGGTCGATTGGAAATGCATTATTGACTTTCAATTTGGATGATGCTGAGGCACGGGATCGTGAACAGGAGAAATTCGATCGCGAGAAAAAAGCAGCTGATGAAGCCAAGAAAAAAGCTGAAAAAGATGCTGAAGATTCCGGTGATGAAGGAGATGATTCGAATAAATCGGATCCGGATATGGATGACTCTGAATCTGATGACAAGGACGAGGACCCTAAACGTCCCGAGGATTACAAACCAACTGAAGTTCGCATCGAAATCATGTTGAAACGTGATATTCCGGAAGGAGCCATTGTTCTTCGTGGTGCTCGGCTAATCACAATGAACGGTTATGAAGTCATTGAAAACGCTGATCTGGTGATTCAAAATAATCGAATTACAGCAGTAGGAGCACGAGGGTCAGTTGATCTTCCGTCAGGTGCTTCAGTTCGTGAAATGAGTGGCAAAACCATCGTTCCCGGATTCGTAGATACCCATGCTCACGTCCGCCCGGCCAGAAATATCCACCAACCTCAGATCTGGACTTTCCTGGCAAATCTTGCTTACGGAGTCACAACAATTCGTGATCCACAGACCGGAACCACCGATTTGTTAACCTACGCAGACATGGTCACGAATGGATTAGCAATTGGTCCGCGTATTTACCAAACGGGTCCGGGTGTTTTCTGGAATGAGCAGATAAAAGATTTGGATCACGCCCGCAACATTTTGAAGCGTTACAGTTCATACTATGACACAAAAACTATCAAAATGTATGTCGCTGGTAATCGTGAACAACGTCAATGGATCATGATGGCAGCTAAAGAGCAGAATTTGATGCCCACAACCGAGGGGTCGCTCGACATGAAACTGAACATGACCATGTTACTGGATGGATACTCCGGTCAGGAACACAATTATCCAATTACACCGGTTTTCAGTGATGTGATCAAAGTTACTGCAGAAGCAAAAATGGCGTATACACCAACATTGCTCGTTACTTATGGTGGACCATGGGCTGAGAATTATTTTTATGCTCATGAAGATCCATCGAATGACATGAAACTGCTCAACTTTACCCCTCCATACGATATCGAAGGCAAAACACGCCGTAGAAGTGCCGGATGGTTTCATCCTGACGAATACGTGATGGATCGACAGTCTCGCACGGTTAAACAGATCTATGAAGCAGGTGGAATTAATGGTGTAGGTAGCCACGGTCAACTTCAGGGACTCGGTTACCACTGGGAACTTTGGGCTATGGCCTGGGATGACATGGATCCACATGCAGCACTTCGTATTGCAACCATACAGGGTGCAGAGGCGTTAGGACTTCATAAGGATGTAGGTTCGATCGAAGTTGGCAAACTGGCTGATTTGGTAATCCTAAGTGAAAATCCACTCGATGATCTCAGAAATACCAACACAATCGAGCAAGTGATGATAAACGGTAGATTATTTAATGGTGATACACTTGCTGAAGAATGGCCAAGAAGTCGACCTGCCGGAACACTTTGGTTTCAGCATGATAAACCTGAAGGAATCCCAGGACTGGAAAAATAGTTTAGGTGAATTTCTGTTATACTTCAAAGGTGCTTGATTCATTTCAGGCACCTTTTTTTAGTGCCAGCCTTTATTTTCGATTTATTTATAATCATACGTTTGCAAGATGGTTTATCCGAACTGAAAAATTATGTACATGCAAATTGACACCCTAAATGGCATATCGTATAGTCAATTGAGATTTATATAGCTTTAATGAATAATAATTAATTAATTGTAATCGTTAGCTTGCTATTTTCCGAACAAAGTGGCTTCTTTGTTGTAGTGTTTATTTATAATCCTACCTTCTTTTTGCTCAATGAATCGATATACATTCATAAAAACTGACAACGATCGAATGACCATACTGATCAGATTTATGGTCGGTGTAGTTTTTATATCTGAGGGGATTCAAAAATTTGTGTATGCTGAATCTTTAGGTGCCGGCAGATTTGAAACTATCGGAATTCCTTTCCCTGAAGTAATGGCATTTGTAGTTGGTGGATTAGAGATTGTTTGTGGCCTAATGGTACTGGTCGGATTTTACACAAGAATCGCATCTGTGCCACTTATAACCATCATGATTGTTGCGATCTTCACTACAAAAATTCCAATTTTAATAGGAAGTGAATTCCTTGGCTTTAGTTTGCGTCCACTTCAAAACTATGGGATTCTGAGTATGCTACATGAATCCAGAACGGACCTGGCAATGCTCATAGGTAGTTTATATGTTCTCATTAAAGGGGGCGGAAAATGGTCGATTGACCGCAATCGTTACGCCCGGTAGGTTATTCAGTACAACCCGGCACAACCTACATGCGTGCAAATTAGCTCAACCCGCAGCCGCACAACCTAGTTCAAATTGAAACTGTCAAAATCATACGCTATCTAGTTCACCTATCACTCCGACACAATCCATACGCGCACAACATGGCACATCATCT
>DLXM01000360.1 GCA_003448835.1 Bacteroidota bacterium
TGGGAATTACGAAAACTAAATAAATACTTTCGAAAATATAGAAAGACGATGATTCTTGGAGTCATCTATCTAACTATATCCAATGTCTTTTTGGTATGGATCCCTGTGTTAATCCGCCAGACACTAGATGATATCGAAATGCTACAGGAAAGTAGCGCATATTCGGAATCAAGTTTAATGGAAATTTTGTTTGGACCGGAAGCAGGGTGGATCCTGGGAAGGGGAATACTTTATTTGACCATAGCTACCATTTTCTATGGATATCTTCTTTATCTAACTCGTCAAACAATCATTGTTGCATCCCGAAAAATAGAATATGATCTCAGAAATGAAGTATTTGAACACCTTCAGAAATTACCAACGAGTTTTTATGCAAAAAATCCAACAGGTGATATCTATGTAAAAGCAACTGAGGATGTGTCCAGAGTACGTGAATATTTCGGTCCTGGATTTATGTATGGCGTAAATACCATTACCAGAACAGGTATTATTGTAACCATAATGTTCATGGTGAACGTAGAACTGACATTATGGGCATTGGCTCCATTGCCAATTCTTTCTGTGATCGCCTATTGGATGAGTAGTTTTATTCACCATCGATCAAATGAAATACAGGAACAATATTCAGTTTTAGCCGGAAGGGCACAGGAGTCATTCTCCTCAATCCGACTTATAAAAGCTTATGCCCGCGAAAATTATGAGCAGGAACTTTTTAATAATGAGTCTGAAGTTTATCGAAAGAAAAAACTTAAACTGGATATCGTAGAGTCTTTATTCCATCCGACATTGAACTTTCTGATTGGGGTATCTATTGTTTTTGTTATCTGGCAAGGTGGGATTTTAGTAATTGAGGATGTGTTAACTATTGGTAATATTGCTGAATTCGTGATTGATGTATTGTATTTAACATGGCCAATTGCGGCCCTTGGTTATACATTGAATTTGGTTCAGCGTTCTGCAGCATCAAATATCAGAATCCAGAAAATTCTGGATGAACCTATTATTCAGGATGATCATACCGAGTCGAATCACATACTTGAAGAGAAATCTTTTGAAATTGAATTTAAAGATGTAGGATTTAAATATCCCGGAACTGATCAGTTTGTTTTGAAGGATATTAACTTAAAATTAAAAAATGGTCAAAATATCGCCATCGTAGGTCGAACAGGATCGGGAAAGACAACCTTAATTCATTTATTATCCAGATTATTTGATCCAAGTGAAGGTGAAATACTTTTTAACAATACATCACTAACACAGTTGAATATCAACAAATTGAGAGATATTATAGGAATTGTTCCACAGGATGTATTTCTTTTCTCAGAAACTATCAATAATAACATTGCATTTGGTAAAGAAAATGCTACTTTTGAGGATATAGAAAATTCTGCTGCTGGAGCGGCTGTATTGGAAAACATCAATGAGTTTAAATTAAAATTTGAAACAGTATTAGGTGAACGGGGTATAACACTTTCAGGTGGTCAAAAGCAACGAACTTCACTGGCCAGAGCACTCATCAGAGAACCCAAAATACTTATTTTGGATGATGCACTCAGTGCTGTAGATAATAAAACAGAAGACCAAATAGTTAACTTTCTAAATACAAAGCTAAAGGGTACATTAAAAATCCAAGTTAGTCACAGAATATCAAGTGTAAGAAATGCCGATATCATCTACGTATTACATAACGGGAGTATCGTTGAACAAGGAAGCCATGAGTCCCTGTTAAGTCTTAACGGGCACTATGCAAATATGTATAAAAAACAAGAAATAGAACAAGAACTAGAAGAACTATAAACAAACAACTGGCCCGTTTGATAGCGCACCAGAAAAGTTAGGAGATAAAAAATGATTGTAATGCCATTAGGTGTAGGCTCAGCTACACCAACCGCCGATAGACACTTAGCCTCAGTCGCTTTATGGAGAGAGGGAAGAGTATTTTTATTTGATTGTGGCGAAAACGCTCAAATGCGTTTATTGCAAGCCGGAATGAAAAGATCCAAAATTGATTATGTGTTAATTACACATCTTGATGGAGATCATTTCTTTGGTTTGCCCGGACTGATTTCTACCATGCAATTGCAACGACGTGAAAAACCACTTCATATTATCGCACCAAAAGGTATTAAAGAGTTTGTCGATGCATTTCTAAAAGTTTCTGGCATTGAATTGTACTTTGAAGTTGTCTTTATTGAAATCGAGCATGATATCGAGCATCAGGTTGTTGTAGATGAATCTGATTTTTTCATTGAATGCAGAAATCTTAAGCATAATAAGTTCTGTGTTGGGTATAGATTTCAGGAAAAAGATAAACCAGGAAAGGTAAACTCAGAATTAGCTACTGAATTGGGCATCACTGAAGATGAACAGTTCAAAGCTCTTAAAGCTGGTGAAGATGTTAAACTCAAAGATGGCTCTGTAGTTAAAGCTTCTGAAGTTGTAGGAACTCCGGTTAAAGGGAATGTTTTTGCTTATGTAACAGATACTGAATTTTGTGAAAACTGTATTCGACTAGCAGAAAATGCTACAATTCTGTATCACGAAGCAACATTTGGACAAGCTCTAAAAGATAAAGCATCAGAAACCGGACACTGTACTGCACAAGAAGCTGCAATCGTTGCAAAAACTGCTAATGCAAAGCGACTTGTTATTGGTCACTTCTCTGCTCGCTATACAAATCCATTTGTCCTGTTAAAAGAAGCCAAACAAGTTTTCGACGAAACCTGGATTGCTACCGAGTTACGTCCAATTATGACTGATCCGGCTCAAGAGAAAAATATTTTCAAACCTGTCGTTAAAGAACCTGAACAACGGTCGTTTGATAGTCGTCGCCCACAACAACGTCGGAGTGGACCTCCAAACAGATCTTCCGGTGGTGGTGGCAGAGATGGTGGTTTTAGACCTCGTTCCAATAATTTCCGCCCAAGATACAATAACGATCGAGGTAACTCGAATCGTGGTGGGTATGTTCCAAGAGAACGAGCAGGTGGATCCAATTGGAATGATAGAGAACGTCGGGATTATACGCCAAGAGATCGGGATTATTCAAACAGAGACTACAATTCTCGTGATAGAGATTATAATAATCGCGATAGAGATTATAATAACAGAGACCGTGATTATAACAGAGATCGACCTACAACCCAGGGAGGAGATCGTCCGGAAAGACAGGATCGTGGATATAGCGGACCTCCTAATCGTGATTTCAATCGCGACCGGGATTATAACAGAGATCGTCGTGATTTTCCACCAAGAGATCGTGATAACACACGTCCAAGAACCGATCGAGGCGATCGTCCTGATAATCGTCCTCCAAACCGAGATGCCGATAACAATAGAGGCCGATCAACTGGGACGAATATTCCAATAACGCCGAGAACACCTTTTGATGAGTTCGACAGATTCTAAATCCGCTGGTTCATCTGAAAAAAAAACAAAAGCCGTTGATTCAAAATTGATAAGACGGCTTTATGTTTATTTAAAGCCCTATAATGGACTAATTCTACTTGCGTTAATCTTAACGTTAAGTACTGCTTTTTTTGGTCCATTAAGACCGTATTTAACCCAAATTGCGGTAGATGAACACATTGCAAACAAAGATATTGATGGCCTTTTTGGTATCATTATACTGTTTGGATTGGTATTAATCGGTGAATTCGTTTTTCTTGTATTCTCGACTTATTTAACCAGGTGGATTGGACAGGGTGCGCTATACAAACTGCGGATTGATATTTTTAATAAAATTCAAAACCTCCATACGCAATTTTTTGATAGAAATCCGATTGGACGCTTAATTACACGTACAACAAGTGATGTTGAAGCCTTAAATGAAATCTTGTCCAGCGGTGTAGTTAATATTATAGGCGACCTATTTAGAATTATCTTCATTCTAACCTTTATGTTTATCCTGAGCTGGGAACTTACCCTGATATCCTTGCTCACATTGCCTTTGCTAATTTACTCAACCATTCTGTTTAAACGATTAGTGAGAGTTGCCTTTTTAGACGTCCGTGACCAAATAGCCCGATTGAATTCATTTATTCAAGAGCATATAAACGGGATGTCAATTGTCCAACTATTCAATAGGCAAAAACAAGAATTTGAGCGCTTTAAAACAATCAACGGAGAACATCGAAAAGCTCATATTACAACAATCTTTTACTTCTCAATTTTTTGGCCAGTAATTGAATTACTGTCAAATGTAGCAATGGCACTGGTGATTTGGTATGGTGGGGCACGAGTATTAATGGATGAACTTACATTTGGTATCTTATTGGCATTTATTCAATATGTAAGACTGTTCTTCATGCCTATCAGGGACCTATCTGATAAATTCAATACACTACAAAGCGCACTTGCTTCATCTGAGCGTATTTTTGGGATATTAGATACACCGAATAAAATACTTGATCCTGAAAATCCATTTATACCAGAAACAATATTGGGTAAAATTGAATTCAGAAATGTATGGTTTAAGTACAACGATAAGGATGACTATATCCTAAAAGATGTTTCTTTTGAACTGGAACCGGGTAAAACGATGGCGGTAGTAGGAGCCACTGGCGCCGGAAAGTCAACTCTTATAAATCTCATCATGAGATTTTACGACATTCAACAAGGACAGATTTTATTGGATGGTATTGATATCAGAGAATATCGTTTGGTTGATCTCAGAAAGACATTCGGATTAGTGTTACAGGATAACGCATTATTTTCTGGTACTATTTTGAACAATATTACACTGGGAAATCCTGATATTTCCAGAGAACACGTAGATCAAATCATCCGAATGATTGAAGCTGATGGTTTCATTTATAAATTACCTGGTAAATTAGACCATGTATTGTCAGAAAGAGGATCATCTCTATCAATGGGACAACGCCAGTTAATCTGTTTTATCAGAGCTATTGCGTACGATCCGACCGTTATTGTATTGGATGAAGCTACTTCAAGTGTGGATTCAGAAACTGAATATTTAGTCGGTCAGGCACTTAAAGTGTTACTCAAAAACAGAACGTCTCTCATTATAGCACATAGATTATCGACGATTCAGCATTCTGATAAAATCTTGGTAATGCATAAAGGTGAAATCAGGGAATCTGGTACACACAGATCTTTGCTTAGAAAAGATAACGGAATTTACCGTAGACTATACGAAATCCAGTATAAAGATCAATTGAAACAAAATGTACAAGTTTAAAGCAATTATAACCGTTTGTATATTGACATTTGTCAGCTGCACTAATTCAGAAGATGTTGATTCTCAAACAGTTGAAGACGGTGAATTCATTGAATTAAATCAAGGTCCGATTGTAGAAGCGACTTCACTAATGGGTGACGGACTAGTCAGGCCACAGTTTGATGAAGAAACTCAGACCAGATTAACTGAAAATCTGCAAAATGCCATTAACAATTTCAATGAAGATTCAGATTCGCCGGATAATATCATCTGGATTGCTCGACACACGGCATATCTCTGGAGATACCAGGATGCTATTTACATCCTTACTGATGGACTAAATGATTACCCGGAAAACCCAAAATTTTATCGCCATCGCGGCCATCGATACATTACTGTACGTGAATTTGATAAAGCAATAGCGGATTTATTGAAAGCCCGTAATATTGTCCAGGGCCAACAAGATGAAATTGAAGAAGATGGTGCGCCAAATGCTGCAAATATTCCGGTTAGCACATTACACTTCAACATACATTATCACCTTGGTGTTGCCTACTATTTAAACGCACAATATGACTTTGCGGTCGATGCGTTTAATGATGCTTATGATGTCTCAAGAAATCCTGATACAAAATTATCGGCTGCTGATTGGTTGTATATGAGTTATGTAAAAAATAATCAATTAGATAGGGCAGTTGAGTTTATAAACACTATTAATACGGATGTTGAAGTATTGGAGTCAGATAGTTATTTAAACCGGATTAAATTATACAAAGGATTGATTGGTCCGGATGAGTTACTCAGTGGAAATAATGAACTGGACATGATAACCCAAGGTTATGGACTGGCACTTTGGTATAAAATGCAGGATAACAGTGAAAAAGCAGTTCAAATTTTAGAAGAAGTTTTAGATACCAATTACTGGGCGGCGTTCGGATATATCGCTGCTGAAGCAGAATTGGCAAGACTTCGAAAATGAACTTATTTAGAAATTTAAAATTGATTTAATTCACATTACTTTAGACACAATTTAGAAAATTGACTGTATCTATGAGGAATTTTACAACAGAACAAACTGATGAGTTATTTCAGCGTGTGGATGCGCTGAGGAGGTATCTTTGACTATGATCATAGAAAACTTAAAATCGCGGAATTAGAGCACAAAACCCAAGATCCAGGACTCTGGGACAATCCGGATCTGGCTCAAAAAATAATGAAAGACCTGAACACTGAAAAAGTTTGGGTTCAATCATGGGATGATGTTAATGAACATCGTCAAAATATTTTACTATTCCGTGAAATAATTGCTGAGGGTGATGACGTTGGTGATGATTTACAACAAGAAGTAAATCTCCTTTTTAAAAGCGTCGAGCATCTGGAATTCAAAACTATGTTGAATGATAGTGACGATCGCAGGAATGCCTTGATCACGATTAATGCAGGTGCTGGTGGAACTGAGAGTCAGGACTGGGCTCAAATGTTATTTAGAATGTATACCCGATATTGTGAAAGCGAAGGATTTAGTTACGAAACGGTTGAATTGCAGTATGGTGAAGTTGCTGGCATCAAAAGTGCGAGTATCGAGGTTACCGGTGAATTTGCATATGGCTATTTAAAAGCTGAAAATGGGGTACATCGTCTGGTCCGAATTTCACCTTTCGATAGCAATGCCAGACGTCATACATCATTTTGTTCCGTTTTTGTTGTGCCTATCGTTGACGATGAGATCGAAATAGATTTAAATCCAGATGAAATAGAACTACAACGATTTCACGCCGGGGGTAAAGGTGGACAAAACGTAAACAAGGTGGAAACCGGTGTTCGTCTGGTTTGGACAGGTCAACTGACCAATGGTGAAAGTGTCAGGGTAGTTGCAGAATGTCAGCAGGAAAGATCACAGCTACAAAACCGCGAAAAAGCGATGGTATTGCTCAAGTCCAGAGTTTATAATCTGGAAAAAGAAATACAGGAAGCAGCAAAAGCCAAACTTGAGGGCACAAAAATGAAAAATGAATGGGGATCACAGATTCGGTCATATGTTTTTCATCCATATAAAATGATCAAAGATCACCGATCGGATTATGAAACATCTGATATTGATAGTGTAATGGATGGTGACCTCGAGGAATTTATCAAAGCATATTTAATGAGTACCCGTGAATGAGTTTAAAATTTGATTATCTGGTCATTGGTAGTGGTAGTGCGGGACTAACTTTCGCGCTGAATGTTGCTCAACATGGCACAGTTGGGATCATTACAAAAAAAGACCGTGCAGAGTCAAATACAAACTATGCTCAGGGGGGAATTGCAAGTGTGCTGGATCAACATGACTCATTTGAATCGCACATTAATGATACATTGATTGCTGGTGCGGGTTTATGTAAGCGTGAAGCTGTCGAAGTCATTGTACGTGAAGGTCCGGATGTAATTCATGAGCTAATTGCAATGGGCGCTGAATTCACGACTAAAAATGGAGAATTTGATTTAGGTCGGGAAGGTGGTCATACAGCAAATCGAATTGTCCACGCAGCTGATATGACTGGGCGTGAAATCGAGAAAGTTCTGTTAAAAAAGGTATCAGAACACCCGAATATTTCGATTTTAGAGCACCATTTTGCGATGGAATTTATTACAGAGCATCATCTTGGGAAACATGTTACCAGGTATGATAATGATACTCACTGTTATGGTGTATATGCACTGAATATTACTGAAGATGTAGTTGATAAAGTAATAGCTCGAGTCACTTTCTTAGCGACTGGTGGTGCGGGAAGAGTTTATTTGCATACTACAAATCCGGAAATTGCAACCGGAGATGGAATTGCAATGGCATATCGGGCAAAAGCCCGGGTTGCGAATATGGAATTCATTCAATTTCATCCGACTTCACTTGCCGTAGCAGGAGCAAATTCATTTCTGATTTCTGAGGCCGTCCGTGGACATGGCGCTTATTTACGCGATTCATCGGGTGAACGATTTATGCAACATTATCATCCACAATTGGAATTGGCTCCAAGGGATATTGTTGCCAGAGCAATTGATTCACAAATGAAAAAACTTGGGGATGAATTTGTCAGTTTAGATATGAGACACCTCGAGAAAAATGATATCATTGAACATTTTCCAAATATCTATGCAGAATGCATCAAACATGGATATGACCTGGCGACACAGTTGGTCCCGGTTGTGCCCGCTGCACACTATATTTGTGGAGGAGTCGTAACCGATTTGAATGGTCAAACCAGCATTTTAGGACTTTTTTCAGCCGGAGAGGTTTCATGTACCGGTGTTCACGGTGCAAATAGATTAGCATCGAATAGTTTACTTGAGGCTTTGGTATTTGCCAAACGTGCAAGCGTAAAAGCAATTGAGTATTTTCAGAAAGTAAATACTCCAATTCCCGATTTACCTGAATGGGACGATTCCGGAACCATCAATAATGAAGAAATGGTTCTGATTTCTCACAATAGACGTGAACTTCAGCAGCTTATGTCTGATTATGTGGGTATTGTTCGAAGTGATCTTCGTCTCGAACGTGCTTTCAAACGAACAAGATTACTTTACGAAGAGGTTGAAGAATTTTATAATCGGAATCGAGTGAGTGTTCCATTGTTTCAGCTAAGAAACATGATCACGGTAGCATATTTGATAATTCGCTCAGCCATGAGGCGCAAAGAAAGTCGGGGACTCCATTATACTACGGATTATCCCGATACCTTGAGTTCTGAACAACGTGATACAGTAATATGATTAAAGTTGGTGTCACTGGTGGGATTGGCAGTGGAAAATCTACACTTTGTAGATTCATGGCTGATTTAGGCGCCAAAGTAGTTTATGCCGATAAACTTGCACGTGAGATCATGAATCATGATTTGAATGTTCGGAAATCTATTATCAGTACTTTTGGGTCAGAATCTTACAATAATGATGAAATAAATCGCGAATTTCTGACGAATGAAGCATTTAATAACGGCAGGATAGAGGAATTGAATGCTATTGTACATCCTGTGGTACAATCAACATTATTGAAACTCATTGATGATGAAAAACAATCAGGCACAAAAATATTTATATATGAAGCTGCTATTCTGCTTAAAAATGGCCGGCCTGATTTTTTAGACAAAATTATTTGGATTGAAACGTCACCTGAAGCCAGGGTTCAACGAGTAAGTACACGCGATGAGGTTTCAGTTGAATCTGTTTACCAAAGAATTTCAACACAACAGAGTTTTGAGAGTGTTCGCAAATATGTCGATATTGTTGTCAATAATTCTGGAGATTTACAGAATTTAAAAGGAGAGACTGAGAGAATATTTAAAGAACTACTGAGTTAATTCTATTTTAGTCGATCATAATTATTTTATTGGAGTTTAAGAATGGTATCGAATGCTTATTCCAGGCTGATCACGTTAGAAGAATTCATCATTCAGGGACAGAATCGTTTTCGTGGCGCAACCGGTGAGTTATCGCAATTATTACGCGACATCGTGTTAGCAGCTAAAATTGTGTCTTATGAAATCAACAAAGCCGGAATCACGAACATCTTAGGTCGTGATGGCAATATGAATGTCCACGGGGAATTCGTGAAAAAACTGGACGTCTTTGCTAATGATCAAATGATACATGCACTTTCAAGGTCAAATAATGTGTGCATGATTGTAAGTGAAGAGAATGAACACCCCATAAAGACAAGTGCCTCATCCGGTAAATATGTGGTTGCTACAGATCCACTGGATGGTTCGTCAAATATTGATGTAAATGTTTCTATTGGTACGATATTTTCAATTTATATGAGGAAATCTCATATTGCAGATATGCCTGACCTCAATGATGCCCTCCAAAATGGTGTAGATCAGGTCGCTGCCGGTTACATCTTGTATGGATCGAGTACTACACTGGTTTATACAACCGGACTCGGTGTAACCACATTTACTTTAGATCCGGGCCTAGGTGAATTTTTCCTGTCAGAGGTGCAAGTAAGAATTCCTGAATCTGGAAATATTTACAGTATGAATGAAGGTAATATTAGTAAATGTAGTCAGGGACTACGTGATTATATAAAATCTTGTAAGGTATTGGATGAAGATAATGGGAAACCTTATACCGCCAGGTACATTGGTTCGATGGTGTCTGATGTCCATAGAACACTACAAATTGGTGGAGTGTTTATGTACCCGGAATCTTCTAAAATGCCATATGGAAAACTAAGGTTGATGTATGAATGTAATCCATTATCGTTCTTGATAGAACAAGCTGGAGGGATTGCAATAAATCATGAGGGGAAACGAATTATGGAAGTGGAAGTGACGGATATCCACCAACGTTCCCCTATTTACATGGGTTCACCCATTAATATGAAAGAATTAATGGGGTTTATGTTGAAATAGATCAAATGGTAGGATGATCTTTTCAGATAAATTAAAACTCACCAAACATGTGAAAACTTGCTGGCAGTCCTTCTAATTCAGCATCATTCTGACTAACTACTTCAATCTTAGTTGCTTCAATCGTGTACATGCTCACCAGGTAGTTTTCAATGTAGGTCTCTTCAATTTTTAATTTGCCAATGATTCGAATAGGCTCATATGTATAATCAGATGGCATTTGCTTTGAATTAATAAGCACAGATTCATTTGGTTGCGGAGGTGGAATATGAAAACAACCCATAAATGGTGCCTGCAAAAGAATAAACTTATCCAGTTTTTCAATTGAATCGAATGGAACCATAAATCCAACAATTTGGACACTCTGGCCGTCGTATTTTTTAATATCTGCCGGTACTACTTTAGCACCCATCCTAAATTTCCGTAAATCTTTGAAATACAGCTGAGTATCATCTAATACTGAGGTGATATTCACTGGATTTTCAGTGTTGGATACATTTATAGATCCAATCACATTGAATAAACTGGAGAAAAGAATTGATATAATGAGGAATGTCTGCATGTTATTTACCTGATCCTAAGTTTTTTACTGCATCTGTTTGGTAAGCTTTAATAGCTGGAATCAATCCAACCAATGCACCAAACACTATAACGAGTACGATATAAAATAATTGAGTTGCGTCGAAAGCAAAAGCTGAAATCACGATACCGGCAACATCCGCAAGGTGTGGAGTGACATAATATACAATTAAGTGCCCCATAAATAATCCAATGATACTGCCCAAGGTACAAATGACAATAGCTTCCAGTATTATAATTCGAAATATCTGAGTTTTTCTCGCACCCAAAGCTCGCATAACAGAAATGTCGCGCTTTCTATCTTCCATTGTATTGTATATGGCAATCAAAACGCTAAATAGGGCCACAATTACAACAAACCAGGCTACATATTTCAGAACGACCTCAGCATTTCCAACAATACTCATAAGGCTTTTTATTTGCATAGCAGGAATCACAGCCATGATCTGTTCTTTGTATCTAAAAAACGGATCACGCATCATATTTCTGGCAAGCAGGGGATTTGCAGGTGTTGGATAATTTATCATACCAGCAAGTTGGAGGGCAGCAGCTGGATCATTCATCTTAACGAGCAGTGCATCGAGTTCTTTAAGTTCGATGAGATCCTGAATAGTAGTAGGTTCTTGCTCAAGTTCAGATTCATCGGTTGACTCCGAACTATGATCATCATGATCTAAATCATCTACATGAAAACGCGGATTATGCAGAGCGTGCGTTGTGTACAAGTCCGTAAATATAACTCTGTCGTTTGCGGTTCCGGTTTGCTTTAAAATACCTACAATAAC
>DLXM01000201.1 GCA_003448835.1 Bacteroidota bacterium
CCTCGTCATCTCCGTCGGAATCATCTTCTTCATCCTCGGAGTCGTCGCTCTCATCTTCAGAGTCATCGCCATCGTCGTCGGATTCGTCTCCTTCATCATCGTCGCCTTCGTCTTCAGAGTCGTCGTCTTCATCATCAGAATCATCGTCGCTCTCATCTTCAGAGTCATCGCCATCGTCGTCGGATTCATCATCGTCACTTTCATCTTCTTCATCATCGGAGTCGTCGCCCTCATCTTCATCCTCTGAGTCATCATCGTCGCCCTCGTCATCTCCGTCGGAATCATCTTCTTCATCATCGGAGTCGTCGCCCTCATCATCAGAATCGTCATCATCTTCATCTCCGTCGTCATCGGAGTCATCGGAATCCTCCCTTTTTGCTTCAAATTCCGCCTTTTTAACAATTCTATTGCCGGTTTCAACATCCACATAGAATTCGCCATCAGCTTCAATTTCAGTTCCAGCTTCTATATCCGGAACTATCAAAGCTAAATCTTTAATCACTTTCCCATTGAATCGAACATTACTCTGTTGAATAACAAAAAATTCTGTCCCGTTTGTTAGTTTAAAAGATTTCGAATTGAGGTTCACTGAACCGAGTAACCCATTAAACTCATTAGATTCAAGTTCAAATTCCACTTCAGTTGCGATCCAAATATTTACTCCGGGTTCAGTTTGACTAAAACTTCCCTTAGCAATAATTCTGTTCCCAGTTGAAAGTGCAATTGCTAATTCCTCAATAGAATTAAAATCTCTACGAAAAATCTTCGTCGATTCATCAACTTGAATTACTTTTCCAGTTGATAGAGTAAAAGATTGTTTGGATTCACCAACTGCAACTACCCTGCCTTCAAATTCATCTTTTTCTATAACTCCACCATTTTCAAGTCGTACTCGATACGGTTCACTTTTATCCCCAAATTTAAGTAAAGCTGTCCCATCGCCGTTCAATTCAATTGAACCATTTACAATTTTAGTCCCGTTGTTGCCATTACCTGATATTTGAATGGTAGTTTCGTAACTAAACGCACCATTGACGCCTGTTCTGAAATTTCTATTTTCAGTTACAACTGGTTTATTAATCTGGATATCCAGATAGTTAATGTCAATCGTATAATCCCGTTTAATCTCGTGACCCAAAGAATCAATTCGAGTAAAAACACCTTCGCCAGAATGGTATCCATCAATAATTAAAATGTCATTTTCAGATGAAATTCCATTCATAAATAAATGGTCAGTTCGGGTGTAATAGGACACTTTAGATGAATCTATAATTTCACCG
This sequence comes from Bacteroidota bacterium, assembly GCA_003448835.1. Taxonomy (GTDB): domain Bacteria; phylum Bacteroidota; class Rhodothermia; order Balneolales; family HLUCCA01; genus UBA11400. The sequence continues at coordinate 1,281 of DLXM01000201.1, forward strand.
GATCGAATGGCTTTGTATTCAACTCCTTCAATTCGATCACGATCTCTATCCGGGTCTGCTATAATATTCTTGTCGGCATCCCTGAATGTATAACTAATTTCATAAGATGAGGTTGATAATAACTCAGTCCCCTGATTATCACGCGAGTATTTAATGTGATGAATACCAGTGGATGCATCAAAATTGTAGGTATAGTTTTGCAGATCCAGCAAATTATCAAAGGACAAAATTGACGGTCCAACGATTAAATTTTGTTGAGTTGGGACTGCAAATGCCTCTTGAAAACTTGAAAGGAGTCCACTTTGGTTTTCTGATACGGATTCACCTATGATCAATCCTGCGATAAGTGCTTCTTCTTGCGTTAATTCCGTACTATTTTGATTGAATGAGTTTATTTCACACGCATTCAAAACGAGTGTTAAAAATAAGAGATAGTATAAATAATTGAAGTTTTTCAATTTAAGTAGTGCAATATGTAAGAGTTTTATCAAGACGCACTATTAATACAGTTAATGATCATATAAACCCCTAGTTTTTTATTGAAAAATCATTTGATTTCAATAGGTTATCACCATACACAAGTGTAAGTGCCTGCCTTACATCTTTAAAAGCAAATGCCATGTGATTTTCAATAGTTTTGACACTGAGCCCCATCACATCAGCAACTTCTTTATACGTCATTTGTTTCATAAAACAGAGCTCAAAAACCAAAGATCTCTTTTCAGGCATTGCTGAAACAATTTTTTTTAAATGTGATACAAGTTCTGAGTAATCTAATTCTAAGTTAGGATCTTGAAATTGAGAATCAGATTCTTCCGGGGACTCATCAGAAAACTTTGAGTTAAAATTGATATGATTTAGCATCCTCGTGTATGCAATTTGAAAAAGATAGGCACGAAGAGATTTGGTCTCGTCAATTGTTTCTCGTTTTTCCCAAATCAATAAGAATGCTTTTTGAATCAGGTCTTTGGCATCATCGTGTGTCATACCACGACTAACCAAAAAACGATACACAGCATCATAGTATTCGCCATAAAAAATCTGAAAAGCTTTATGATCTCCATTTCTGATCGCAACAGAAATACCAGACCAATCTATTTTGACCTGTTTTGCAAAAGCAAAAAACAGCAATACTAATTCGGGCGTTAATATCATGAAAATCAGGCAATTATTTGATTTAATATATGGTCTTAAACGCAGGAATAATACCCATATTTGATTCAAATAGGATAAAAATCAACTTTAATAAGAATTTTCTCAAAAAAAAATCCCGCAAGTTTAGTACTTACGGGATTTAATAAAAACGTACTAAATAGTTTATACAAATTTTTGCTAAAGTAATATCATTACTTTAATTCATCATTAATTGATTTGGCAAAGCGAATGGCATCTGACCTCTTGAAATCATCAATCAGTTCTTTATCATTCATGTCAAAATCTTCGAAAAGGATTTCATTATCTTTGGTATAAATTCTTAGCTCACCATTTTTGTATTCCGCCGATTTGATATCATTTAGAGGAATTGCAATTCCATGATCGAGTAAATTGTATAAACTCGTACTCAAAACCGACCTGAATAAGTCTCCTAAAAGTGACGCTTCTTCATCTTTTTCAGGATTACTGATTTCATTTGATATCGCATCAAGTCCCTCATTCGTTAACTGAATCACCAAACTTCGATGAGTCAATACCAACACAATATTACCTTCATTGTTGACGATGTAATCTATGCCGGACGTTAACATCACACGAGGAATTGCTTCACCATCAATTTCGGTATCATTAAAACTGATTGACCCATTTTGACCATTTGCAATGCTAGTGGCAAATATAAACGGTGCCATTGCCAATAGTATGAAGGCAAACTTTCTATAAATACTATTCTTAATCATCATTCTGGTGTCCTGGTTGGTTTAGATTAACCTATTTTTATACGCAACGAGAACTGAATGTTTCAGAGAGATTAAATTGACAAAAATCTATTTCAAGTACTATTTAATATTCTAATCCAGGTTGTTTGATCGAATATCCAGATGCTTCTTTAGCTTTATTAACCATTTCCTCAACATCTTTTAATAATTGTTGAGCATCGTAGATTATCCCATCTTTTATCGTATATCTCACCCCACCATAACGAACGGCTTCATTATTTTCATCAACACGAATAGCTCCGGTTCCATACAAAACTTTCAGATTAGCCATCGGATTTCCATCAACAATTACGATATCGGCTAGTTTACCTACTTCAATAGTGCCCAATTGATCAGCCACCCCAACTTCTTCAGCGCCTTTTATCGAAGCAGACATAAATATTTCGAGTGGATGAAATCCCGCTTCACGCAACAATTCCATTTCCTGAATGTATCCAAAACCGTACAATTTATAGATATAACCCGCATCGGACCCTAATGTCACCCGACCACCACGATTTTTGTATTCATTTACAAATTGCATCCAAAGGCGATAATTTTCTTTCCATGCAACTTCTTGTTCGGTACCCCAATTGAACCAATACGATCCGTGTGCGACTCTGCTGGGTTTATAAAATTCCCATAAAGATGGCAATGTGTATTTTTCATGCCATTCAGCCCGGCGTTGTGCCATCAAATCACGACTTGCTTCATAAATGGTAAACGTTGGATTCAATGTAAAATCGAGTCCGAGTAACTCGTCCATAACATTGTTCCAATGATCTGACTGAGGTGCAGCAGATTGTTTCCACAGTTCACCGGCACCTTCAAAACGATGTTGTTCGTCTTGATAGTTGTAATCAAGTGGATAATTTTGAACAACACGATCATTAAATAATGCTTCAGGAAGTCCGTACCAATGTGTAAGACTTTTGAGTCCCCAACGCGCTGACTGTAAAGCATTTGCATATACAACACGAGTCTGAGCATGGTGAGTCATTGATCCCAATCCCAGTTTCGATGCTTCATCTAAAGCTGCCTGATATACCTCTGGGTTTGCACCGAAAAACTTGATCCCATCCGCACCTTTGGCATGAATTTGCTGAACCCACTCGCGTGCATCTTCACCGGTAAGCATCGGACGATCAAATCCTGATCCAAATCCAACGTAAGCAAATATTCGGGGCGCAGTAATTTCGTTTGCAGCACTACGCTGTTTATGTCGCAACGTCCAGTCTAACCCGTTAAATGACCCTGGTTCACGTATTGATGTAATTCCATGAGCCAACCAAAGCTTGTATACATACTCGGGAGTTGTTCCCTGTGCACCACCGCCCGTGTGTGCATGATTATCAAAAAATCCGGGTAGTGCATACATCCCGGTAGCATCCAATACTTTGTCGTTCGGTCCGGCTTGTGGACGACGACGTTCATTAATCGGAACGCCTGGATATCCAACGGTTTGAATCGATGTAATTCGATTTCCGGAAATGACTAAATCAACGGGTCCCATCATTGGAGAACCCGTACCATCGATTAAATTTATACCTCGAATGATGAGTTTTTCATAAGGACCCTCCCCTTCAGCTCTATCCGGTGCATCGGTCATCTGGGCATAAACGGTTAAAGACGTACTAAGCAGTATAATTACTAAAAAAAGCAACTTGAGTATAAACTTAATCATAATAAAAGCTATCTATGTTGACGGAAATGCATTTCGTTGGTAATGCATTTGGTGTTCATGATGATACTAATTTTTTAGAACTGCTGTGTAAATGAAACCTTGAAATTGAAAATTTTTACTTTCACTTATCCATCCCATAGCTCGGCTCGTATCATATCGGAGGTATTCTCGGAGATCTGATATTGTAAAAGCAGACGATTTCGCTCAGGAATGGTGCGTTCAACCAATTGGGCACATTCGGGAGTATAAAGCAACAGATCAACATCTTTGATGAATGGTGGTAAAAATCGACCGTCAGTTGTCCCGGCCAGAATCGACCCCGGAAATTGTAGCAACTGCTTGAGTTCTGCACTCAAAACAGGTACAGAATTTGGTTCACGTGTGAGTAATCCAAGCGTTTGCACAGCAGATCGATCAATTATCGAAACCAAAACAGAGGCATCGAGCATATAAACGACCGGTAGAATCAATCCACTTTCGGAGTCACTTTTAAATTGCCGGACATAAGGCAGCGGAATAAAAAGGGCATCATAATTCACCGCTTTATCCATTTCAGTGATGGTAATAACTTTGCTTTTCACCCCAACTTTTGACTGAATAGCTTTTGAAATCATGCTACCAAGCTCTTTTGTAGCACCCACAGTGGCACTACTGTCAATACGATCGGGCCATTCCATGAATGTTAATTGCTCTTCAAAAAGAGTTTCGACCTCGTCCTCATCCAAACCATATCCTACCAGTTCTTCGAGAACATTACGGATTTTCTCAGCGCCCATCTCAAGACGAGCGGACTTATCCAACAATGTAGATTGTCGATGCACTACAAAACCGCGTCCCTTTTCACTGGACAATAATCCTTCATCAACCAGCATCGTGTAAGCTTTTCTTACCGTGTGAAAACTGGATTCAAGCTGTTTCCCTAACACCCTTGTTGATGGCAAAACCTCACCAACCTGAAATTGTTTCGTTGAGATCATCAGGCGAATTCGGTCAGCTATGTATTTTGCAGATTTCAGATGTATGGTTTTAAGGATGTGTAATTTCGCATATCTTTGGTGTCCTAACTTAGACGAAAGCCATCATCTTGTCAATTCAAACCACAAAGAAATTACGCATTGGAATTAGCTACGATCGCCCGGAAGAATATCCGGAGGTCGTGGGACCGGCCGATTGTTTTGCAGAGTTTGAGCCGGAATCCACAATTTTGGCTATGGAAGATGCGATTCGTTGGATTGGGGCTGTTCCGGTTCGGGTAGGAGGACCGCGACCATTGTTGCATCATCGTCCGGAAGTGGACTTGATTTGGAATATTTCAGAGGGTTATGGCTCTAAAAACCGGGAAGGTTGGGTTCCGCTGATCTGTGACGTGTATCGAATTCCGTGCCTTGGAAGTGATGCATTTACGATGAATCTCAGTCTCGATAAATCAGCCACAAAAAAAGTAGCCCAATCATTGGGAATCCAAACATCACCCTGGGGAATCGCTCGTTACAAAGATGGTTTTGAGGAAAACTATATCCAACAAATTTCGCAAAAAGTTATTCATAAGATTTCATTGTATTCAAGTCGTCAGATGGATCCTGATTTGGGATATGGAAACAATGGCGGTAATCTTGAGTCCGATGAAAAACAATTGAGTTCATTCAATCCTGATGAATCAATACAAATGTGGCCACTTTTTGTGAAACCTTGTTATGAAGGAACTGGAAAAGGGATAACAACTTCAAGTATCGTTCACAATGTAGATGAACTGGCGTCTGAAATCGAACGGCAATTCATGCTGTATAAGCAAGATCTCATCGTTGAACTATTTCTAAACGGACCGGAATTTACAGTAGCACTCTCTGGAAATCCATTACTATGTCACCCGGTTTTGGAACGTGGATTAGATGCAAAAACAGGTATTGGAATGCACGTTTTGGATGCGGTCCGTTCACGTGAAGGTGGATTAAATAATCCCAAACCACAAGAAAATCATGCATTTGATGCCGAAAAAGACATCGAATACTCACTTAGTCATTCATTAAACCATCATCTAGAAGAAAAAATTCAATATTGGTCCAGATTATTGTGTACTGAAATGAGAGTGCTCGATTTTGCCCGATTGGATTTCAAGATGGATGGCAATGGTCAACTCCATTTCCTGGAAATAAACACGTTGCCCACATTTGCTGTGGATAATAATTTTGCCATTCTTGCAGAGCTGCGGGGAGTCTCATACGAATCATTCCTGGGTGATATTCTTGAATCGGCAGTGCGTCGAATTGGATTTGATATCTAAATACTCATCGCATACAGATTGATGTAAAAGTACCTCATCAGGTATATTATTTGTATCTTTGATGTCCAATTTTGATCCCAAATACTATGTTTGGGAGTGCCAGCTAAAATAAATTAAAATCCGTTTGTCCTTGAAAGCTACAGTTCCAAATCCAACAGTTTTATCCGAAACCCTGATCAATCGGGATGAAATTACATCCCAACCGGAATGGACGGATTGGAAATGGCAAATGCGAAATCGAATTCGAACTGTTGAGGAATTGTCTAAATGGATTCAGGTTACTGACGATGAAAAAGCTGCCATTGAAGCGACCAAAGCCTATTTCCGCTGGCAAATCACCCCGTATTATGCCTCTCTGATGGATCCATTCAATCCAAATTGCCCAATTCGCCGACAAGTTGTGCCAAAAATGGATGAAATGGATGATGATTTTGATATACTGTCACTCGATCCTCTTGAAGAGTTGGCCCATAGTCCGGTTAAAAATTTGGTTCACAATTATTCCGATCGGGTAGCCTTTTGTGTGGCGGCTGAATGTGCGGTGTATTGTCGATATTGTTTGCGCAAGCGGATGGTAGGCGATGGTGAATTTGCAATGAACAAACAAGAGCTTCAGCAGGGAATAGATTACATCGCCTCACATTCTGAAATCCGGGATGTTCTGTTGACAGGTGGTGATCCCATGATATTAAATGACAATAATCTGGAATGGATTTTATCCAGACTTCGGGATATCCCACATGTTGAGTTGATTCGAATTGGAACCAGATTTCCGGTATTAAATCCGTTTCGTTTTACTCAGGAATTTTGTGATATGATCGGCAAATATCATCCGGTTTGGGTCAATACACATTTTAATCATCCAAAAGAATTAACAGATGATGTTCGACAGGCATGTGATCGTATAACCAAATCAGGAGCGCCACTTGGTAACCAAACTGTCTTGCTCAAAGGGATCAATAATGACATCGACACCCTCAAAGATCTGTTCAAGGGATTAGTCAAATTGAGAGTGCGTCCCTATTATTTATATCAGGCGCAACTTATCGGTGGGACCAAACACTTTAGAACGACAATCGAAGAAGGGATGCAATTGATGGAGCAATTACGTGGACGAATATCGGGATTTGCAATACCTTCGTACGTACTTGATACCCCACATGGAAAAGTCCCCCTCACGCCAAACGGATTCGTTCAGCGTAACGGAGACTATATCGAAGTGAAGGCTTATGGTGGTGAATCCTGGAAAGAATTCAATCCTTTAACTTAAAACCGGGTTTAATTCGAAGTCCGGATTGTAAATTGAAATGTCAAATCAGTTCCAGCCGGAATGTTGAATTTAGCGGTGTGATTTCTTGCAGACTTACTTTCAAACGGCTGTCCGGATCTGATAATTTCTTGATTTGGATTCAAAAATCGTTCAACTTCAATCTCTAAGGCTTCATCTTTACGGTTTTGAATCATGATTTCAGATGTTTGTTCATAAACTTTGTCAGAAATACGAGTCTGGCTAATCAAGTTTTCTTTTATCAAAATATCAAAAGCCATCCCACTGGTAACTGATATCATTCCATCTTTCGGTACATTCGAAATATTGTCTTCTCCAATTAGTACCGGTAGCTCGCCATTCATTCTGTACACCTTAACTACGCCAGTTGGAATTGCCTTGCCGAGGTTATTCTTTTCAGTATTAGTTACTTCGTATTCAATACGTACCAGTCCTCCAAGTGCATATTCATGGTTTTGATCCTGGCTGGTGTAACGATATCTTTTTGTCGTTGTTACTTTTTCAGTTTCAATAATCGGAATCCGACGTTGTTCTCCTGCTTTTATACTGGTAGTTCCAGGCAATGTGAAAAGGTGCATATCCCCAAAAACCTCAGCACTGACATCCTTGGCTGAATAAGAATCTGAAACTCTGTTCGCGCTACTTAGTGCCATTTCGAACTGTAAATTTGGACGATTGGGTCTACTTGCTCGATTTAAAGAACCGGCAATTAAATGTACATTTAAATCATTGAAATCGGATTCAGTACGATTCGTTATCATGCTCCATCCATTAAGGGAAGCATTTTTATCATTTTCATCCAGAATCAGGACATACTCATTACCCCAATTTAATCCACTTGCCAAATATGTCAATTCGACATCCTGTTGCCCACTTTTGGAAGGTTCAAGGGTTAATGCCAATCCTGATTTCGGTTTGTCTACGGAAAAATGAGGTGAGTTAAATGTGTACGTTTTATAATCCGGAATTAGTGTGTGAGAACCATCTTCAAGACGGACCAAAATAGACCCGTTTGTGTGACTTATTAAGGTACCCTTGAAAGATGATCCAGTGTGATGAGAAAAGTAAACTTCTTTACCTTTAAGCTGATCCATTTGCTCCCAAAATCCGATTGGTTTTGTAGTGGAATAGCGAAGATCATGCAGTTTACCATCGAAATGAACCATAACACTACCAAAATCGAAGGTATCAGAAAACCCTTCCATCAGAATTTCCTGTGAACCCCGGTTGAGATTCACTGATCGGACATCATGAAAAAGTACTTGTCCCTCCTGGTAAATTACTACAGACCGGTTTTGAGCGCTGAGGACCGTAGTTGATATGAATAGTATCGTAAGAATTGAATAGAATCGAATTTTGTGTATGCCCATATTAAATAATGTCTTTAATTGATTGTCAGTAATGTGGTGATAACGTAAATAGATTCTGATTCGTCTGCATTCGCATGAAGATGTGGGATACATCGCAATGATGCATCCAAATCGAATAGCTCATTCACGCTAAAAGATAGTTAGAGAATCAATTAAGACTGAATACTGCCCGGTATCTTGGTTGACTATGACGCTCGAGGAAATAAGTGAATTGATTATTGGTCAAATCCAGTTCCATCGTCCATACATTTGTAGCAGCTTCGGGCAATAAGGCAGCAGTTTCATCATCTGCGGGGAAGGACATCATGGTTGGAGCGCCACCTTCTGCCGCCCATCCACCGTAATTTGTAATTTCATCGGGAGTGCCATCCTCGTGGCGATGATCATGCTTAAAGAGCAAACCCTCGTCGGATAGAGTAAGGATCCAGGTCCTGGATTTATTTTCATTCACTTGAAATGGGATGCGGATTTCATTTTCGGTACAAGATTCGATAGTCATCTGAAGTTTAGCACCATATAACTCATGTGCCGGATCATCAGGAAATACAGAATCACCAAAATAAGTGTCTCCGCAACGTTCAGAAATATTTTGAAAAAAAGCTTCTTCAGCAGAAACGATTACTTCATTTACTTCGGCAGGTTGTTCTGTGTTTGAAGAGCAGGCAACTACAAAAGCTGAAAATACAAGTGCGAAAATGAGTGTTCTTGCGAGTGACATAAGTTTATAAATTTGTTGACGTAAGTGAGTATTCAGTAAGGATCTGATAAGCTTTAAGATACTATAACTCTGTCAAAAGTAAACTCTGTACAACATCTTAATATTTCTTCCAGGTTCAGGCATGATAGATTTTACACGAGATAGGTGCATTCGATAAGTTTCATTGCTGAAATTCTCTGCTGAGACTGAAAAGGTATGCAGAAAGTTATTCCGGTTGAATATATACTGAAATGAGGCATCATAAATTTGATATCCATCTGTTGGTTCTTCAAATTCACCCAATCTGGACTGCTCGGATGCAAAACGTGAGCTGATTCCGGCCGTAAAACCACGATAATTATACTGAAAATTAACTTTTCCAGTGAGAGGTGGTATGAATGGCAATGGACGATCTGATTCAGTGATTGTTCCTTCCACGTAACTGACCGTTCCATTCAAACTAAAAGACTCGTTCAAATGGAGTTCCATCAATATTTCAGTCCCCCACATGAGCACTTCATCGCCTGTAATTTGATAAATCGGTAAGGGACGGCGCACGCTGAACTCACCGGTGTTTCGGGGGTATAAGTAATTCGAAAACGAATTCACATACCAGGCATTCTGAATGGCAAAACGATCGGTTGCATATCTCAGGTTCCATTCAGCTCCCAACCCAACTTCCTCATCAATATTCGGATTCCCCACTTCAAAACTATATGCCGGCAAATGTGGACCCTCAGTAAATAGTTCTTCAACACCAGGCATCCGTACTGTTCGCATGATTGATACTCCACTTGAAAGCGGATTACTAATCTTGTAAACAGCTGAAATCCCCCCACTAACATTGCTGAAATCACGTTGCCTACGATATCCATATGCTGTTTGTGATTCTCGAACCGGTCGAGGTGAAGCAAAATCATATCGCAATCCGGTTTGAATTGACCAGTTACCCTGTTCCATTTGTTGATAAGAGTAAATTGCAAAGCCTAACTCATTCGTTTCGGGCGTAAATGTGAGTCCACCGGCTGCAAAATTACTTTGTTCGGCTTGGATTCCAAGAATACTCTGGTCGATAAGTCCAAAATTATTAAGGTATAAACGTCCATTAAATGTGTTGGTAAACAAACTGTAATCTGACCCAACTAAGTCAAATTTATTAGTTTGTGAGTTCATTTCGAGCTCTTCATGAAAATAGTGAGAGAATGTGTACTCGATGAGCATCCGTCTGAAATATTCTGAGTCCAGTGTTCGATCAAACCTGAAATCAGCCTGCTCCCTTTCAAGATTGATTTTAACCCCATTTGGGTGAGATCCTAAAAAGTCACCTGGAATTCCATAACCTGATCGATAGATATTGGTCGAAATACCAAGAAGTCCCCAGTCCTCAATTCTTGAAATTCCGAGGGATCCATGATAGTTCTGTATCGCAGTATTGTCGAGTTTACCTTCCGGGGTTTGAATATTGGATGCATTTCTCAGGCCAAGATCACCACGGATTCCATAATTCTTAATGGATCCGAAGCTTAAAACTCCGAATGATACTCCTGAATTGACTGTTTCACCTTGAATACTCGCGGACCCATGAAAATGATCAGGAGTTTCAGTTGGAATTTGTCCACGAACCACATTTACCACTCCACCAAGGGCATTGGAGGTATAAACCAAAGATGCGGGTCCTCTGAGAATTTCAATATGATTTGAATTGATTGGATCGATGGCAAGCGCATGATCAGGTGATGAAGTGGAAATATCACCGGTTGTGCGACCATCCTCCAGCACCATTAATCGGTCGCCACTGAGCCCCCTGAGTACCGGTCTGGCCGGCGCGGGACCCATACTTGACTGTGACATACCGGGTTCGTTTTGAAGCGTTTCAGCCAGCGTGCGTCCCAATTGCTGACGTAGTTCACGACCATCTAAACGTCTTTCAACCTGCACCTCGCTCCCACTGATACGATCTGCAACTACTTCAATCGCTCTGGACCGAAATGAACTGGTTCGTAGTTGAAAATCTAACCGAAGAGTGTCTCCGGCATTTAGCTGGATTTTACGGGATAATGGCTCATAACCGATGCGTTGAACTCTTAGTGTGTATTCACCCGCCAATAAATTAGATAGCGTATAAGCTCCATCTTCATGAGCAGTTGTATTTCTACCTGTTTCAACGACTAAAATGGTGGCCCAGCCAATGGCTCCATTGGTTTGTGCATCCGTAATTCGTCCGGTTATTACAGAACGTGGTTGAACTTGATCTAATGCATTAACCGTCTCAAAATCACATTCGGGACAATTAAAAGTCATACCCAAACCGGGATGAATAATAACAAGCAAATTAATACAAAAAAGAATGGCAATCCGAAATTGGATCGCCATTCTGGTTGCAAATCGATATGATTTAAGCATTTTAAACAAAGTTCCGAGAAATAAATTGACTCAAATATATAAATTTTGAATGATATTTTTTTATGGTGCAACAGTCACTACAACCGGAATTGGGCGTGATTCGAAATCTGCATGATCGCCATGCATGAGTTTAACTGTGATATTTGCTTGTCCGGCACTTACACCTGTTAGTGTGAACGACCAGTCAGCAGATGTAACCAATTGAGTCGTGACAACACTCTCATCGGAAGAATCTACCCGTAGATATAAATCTTCATCGGTGATGATCATGACATCTCCATCGGGATCCCTAAACTCAATACGCATTGCAGAAGTTGTAACCCCCTGAGCCAAACTAATAGAACTAGTTACATTTGTTCCACTTTGTGAAGCAACAACAGAATTATTCAGAAATATTTGAAACCCTGCAACATCCTCATGATCTTCATCGATTGCTTTTTTACAAGAAACGGTTACTAGTCCGATAACCAGTGAAAAAAGAAGTAGTTTGCGAAATAACGGCATAATTTTATGTAATTGTGAATTTGAGAGATTATTCAGCTCAACATTCAGGTTATAGTTTAGATGCAACAAAGTAGCAACTAGCATATCTAAATGCAAGTATGTTGCAATTATTTTACAAGTCTATTCCTTGTTATAAGATCCCTGACAATACATTCCAGACATTGTTAGCTAAAATTGTATGGCCGGATACATTTGGATGGATTCCATCGGGTAAATTCAGTGATGAATTTCCCGCTACTCCTTCGAGTAGAAATGGAATTAATGTGGCATTATTTGATTTAGCTAAAGCAGGAAAGATTTCCCGAAACTGTTTAGTGTAAGCATCGCCTAAATTTGGCGGGACCTGCATCCCTGCAATTACAACTTTCAATTTCGGGTTTTTTGCTTTGGCTTGATCAATGATTTTTTGCAGATTTTGTTTTGTTACTGCCAGGTCAATTCCACGTAATCCGTCGTTGGCACCCAACTCTAACACAAGAATATCAATTTGAGATCGAAGTAACCAATCAATACGACGAAGTCCACCGGAGGAAGTATCACCACTTAAGCCGGCGTTAATCACACGGTATTTGTATCCTTTTTCCTGGATTTTAGATTCAATAAGAGCAGGAAAGGCCTGTGTTTCATCGAGTCCGTAACCGGCAGTTATACTATCACCCAGAAATAATATCGTTTTTTCATTGGCGGCAGATCCATTTGAAGCCGATTGCGCAAACGCAATTCCAGGTAGCATCATCCATGAAATCAGTAAAACACATAACAAATTAATAGATTCATATCGATTCAAACCCGGATGTGAACCTCCGTTTTTTATATCTTGTTTTCGAACAGGAATTGGAATTAACACTGGATACTGCTCCCTTAACCAGTTTTTAAATGACTCAATAATATCTTTAAGCATTGATTTCTTATTTCATAATTACTTTTTACAACATTATAACGAAGTCGGGACTTATTTTGATTCCCTTGATGTTAAACTTTTCGTAAAAAGTTATTTCAACTGAATTCGTTGAATACGTTAACGCAAATAGTATACCAAGTTAGGGTACAGTTTTGTAACATGACAATTTGTCGCAAATTTGCATCACACTACACATATTAATCAACATTACATGCTACGGGTAGAAAATATTTCCAAAGTTTATCAAAGTGGTGAACGAAAATTAGAAGTGCTACATGATATATCATTTTTTGTACCTGATGGACAAGTTTGCGCCATTGTGGGTCCTTCCGGTAGCGGAAAAACCACACTCTTAGGCCTTTGTGCCGGACTTGATTCACCAAGTACGGGCGAAATTCAAATTGCTGATCGAAGTCTGAATAACAAGACGGAAGACGATCTTGCCGCAATCAGAAACGAATTAGTTGGATTTGTATTTCAAAGTTTTCAATTAATCCCAACTTTAACGGCCCTGGAAAATGTAATGGTGCCAATGGAATTGAGGGGTGTGAAAAATGTCCAGAATGAAGCCAGAATCCTTCTCGAGAGAGTTGGCCTTGGTGATAGAACACACCACTACCCTGCGCAACTTTCAGGCGGCGAACAACAGAGAGTAGCGATTGCCAGAGCATTTATAAATAAACCCGTT
>DLXM01000259.1 GCA_003448835.1 Bacteroidota bacterium
CATACCTGAGTTTTCAAATGTAGGTCTGACAGAAAAAGAAGCAATTGCTGCGGGTCATAATGTAACCATAGGCCGTGCTTATTACGAAAACATCACAAAAGCTACCGTAAGTAACAACAATACCGGGATGTTAAAACTGGTATTTGATACAGATACATTTAAGCTTCTTGGAGTCCATATTATTGGAGCGACTGCATGTGAGATAATTCATATTGGACAGGCAGTTATCGCATTTGGTGGCGATATTCATTACTTCATCAGTAATATTATGAACTACCCTACTTACGCTGAAGCTTATAGAATAGCAGCTTTCAATGGAGTTAACAGAGTTTACAAAGCTGGTGTGAAATACAAAATAGGGAACTGATTCTAACACCAGCTCCCTTTTTACTTTTTCAATGAGTGTGCCAACACTAAGCTGTTACGATACCTACTATAGATATTAGGATCGTATTAACGTATTAGCACTTGTTAATGCCAGTTTCAAGCCTGTTTTGAGCCTTAAACCGAAACTGGCTCCACAAATCGCACTATTTTGATACTTTTACACCCGGTTTTACCATGATGTGAAGCTCATCAAGTTGTTTTGGATCAACTACATCTGGTGAATTATCCATCAAGGACTGCGCTCGTTGGTTTTTAGGGAACGCAATTACATCACGCAAACTTTTCGATCCGGTTAACAACATCACGATTCTGTCCAGTCCGAAAGCAATACCACCATGTGGAGGCGCTCCGAATCTGAATGCATCCAAAAGGAAACCGAATTTCTCGCGGGCTTCTTCTTCGCCAATTCCTAAAAGCTCAAACATTCGCTCCTGGAGTTTACGATCATGAATCCGGATGGATCCACCGCCGATTTCGTTTCCGTTCATAACAATATCATAGGCACGCGACCGAACCCGACCCGGATCAGTATCCATGTATTCCATGTCCTCTGGTAGTGGCGAAGTAAATGGGTGGTGCATTGCAGCCCATCGACCGGCATCCGGATCAAACTCAAGTAGAGGAAATTCAGTTACCCATAGTAGCGCATGTTTTGTAGTATCAATGAGTCCATATTCCTGGGCAAACGCTAAACGAAGTTGACCCAGTTGTCCAAATACTGACTTTTTAGCTCCGGCCAGAATCAACAACAAATCACCTTCAGCAGCATCAGCTTTGGCGACCATTTCGCGGGTAATATCTTCACTGACAAATTTTCCAACGCTTGAATAAAGTTCATCTGCATTGTTTTTGACATAAATCAGTCCGTTTGCGCCAAATTCATCTTTTGCGCGGGTAGTCCAGCGATCCATAACACCACGACCAAGGTGTCCGTGACCCGGGACTTTGATCCCGATTACAACACCACCATCGGATACCGTTTTAGAAAAAACACGGAACTCAGATTTGGCAACAATTTCAGAGAAATCGATAAATTCGAGCCCAAAACGCAAATCCGGTTTGTCTGAACCATATTTAGCCATCGCCTGATAGTACGTCATGCGTGGAATTGGAGTCTGTAGATCATATCCAACCGTGTTCTTAAGCACAGATTTGATCATTCCTTCTGCCATTTCATAGATCGATTCTTCGTCCACGAATGACATTTCAACGTCGATTTGAGTAAATTCAGGTTGTCGGTCGGCACGAAGATCCTCATCCCGGAAACACTTCACAATCTGAAAATATCGATCCATCCCCGACACCATTAAAATCTGTTTGTAGGTCTGGGGACTTTGTGGTAACGCATAAAATGTACCTGGATTCACCCGGCTCGGAACTAAATAATCGCGGGCTCCTTCAGGAGTACTTCTCATCAATACCGGAGTTTCGACTTCGGCAAAATCATGAGCATCGAAATAATTTCGCACAATCTGGCAAGTTTTTGACCGTAGCATCAGGTTTCGCTGCATCTGTGGACGACGCAGATCCAGATAACGATGTTTCATGCGAAGATCTTCGCCTGTTTTGATATCATCGGCTATTTCAAACGGCGGAGTATCGGCCGATGAATAAATTTCAAGCTTATGTACACGGATTTCGATAGCACCTGTAATCATTTTAGGATTTACATTCGCCGGATCCCGTTCTTTTACAACCCCTTCAATTCCAATAACAAATTCAGTTCGTAAGCTGTCGGCCAGTTTGTGCGCCTCGGCATTATCCTGAGGTGAAAAAACGATCTGGGTAAGTCCATATCGATCACGAAGATCAATAAAAATCACACCACCCAAATCACGGCGGATATCCACCCATCCGTTTAATGTTACAGATTTTCCTGCATCAGTAGATTTCAGTTCCCCACAAGTATGGGTTCGTTTTAACAACATGTACGTATCAATTAAGCCGGGTTAATATTAAGAACGGGAATTTAACAACCATGTTGGTATTGAAATTGTATTGATTTCAGGTTATTTACACGGTGTTTTGTGCTTTTTCGAACATCCCTATACGAAAAGCATTAAAAATACGGAAATCTACCATCAAACTCAGTACATAATGCTTAAAAATCTTCACCCTATACCGTTGAAAATCTTATATTGATACAAAAGTGCAATAGATGATCTATGGAATCAATAACCTCTCCTATAGAAAAACTTCAACGAGAAGCTCTGTACATAGAGTTTTTTAGGAAGAATCCGGCTAAAAAATTACTCATTCACGCTGAGACAGGTCAAATATTTGACGTAAATGACGCAGCGGTAACGTATTACGGATACGATTATGATACGTTTGTCGGGATGCACATGAACGCATTAAATCCGTTTGAAACCGAAATCAATACCCGGAAACCGGCTAAATGGGATTCTGTAACCGGAAGGTATCGTGTAAAACACCGACACGCGGACGGTAATTTCAGAGATGTGGAAGTCCATGTTTCGCGGATTTCAATCGAGGGTGAGAATTTTCTGTACTACGTAAT
>DLXM01000185.1 GCA_003448835.1 Bacteroidota bacterium
GTCAACTTATACTAGGCATTAACAATCGGAGACCAAACACAAGTGCTTGGAAAGCACGCAGTCTTTGGGCGTAGATCTTGAGCATAGCGAGCGAAAAAGTGAAGGAGTGAAGGAGAATCGGAATTATGGCTGAAATTGTGCAATTTACTTCATAAACTATACCATTGACCATAAATTGATCATCAAACCAACTTCCAACATGCCAAGATTCGAACGACTTATTGAAATCCAACAAAAACCACGTCGATTGATCCTTGGACTGATGTCCGGCACATCCATTGATGGACTCGATCTGGCTTTATGTGCGTTTTCGGGTTGTGGAAGCGATGTGAAGTTTGAAATCTTGCATCATGGGACCGTTTCGTACACTGATGAGCAGCAGCGTGTGCTTCGGATGCTGGCTACGCAGGAAATGGTACGTATGGAGGATGTGTGTATTTATCACACTGAATTGTCGCGCTGGCATGCGGACATTGTCCGGCAGGCACTGAGCGAGTGGGGGATAGATGTTGGGGATGTGGACCTGATCGCGTCGCACGGGCAGACGGTTCGGCATGCACCGAAGCGGATTCATGCACGGGGTGGATTGTCGAACAGCACATTTCAGCTGGGTGAACCGGATCATCTGGCGTACCTGACCGGGATCTTGACATTGAGTGATTTTCGGCAGAAGCATGTGGCGGCAGGTGGGGAAGGTGCTCCGCTGGCGGGGTATGGGGATCAGTTGTTGTTTCGGGATGCGAGTGAGTGTCGAGTTTTGTTGAATGTGGGTGGGATTTCGAACATCACGGTACTGGATCCGGCGGCAGATGTTGCATCATTGCCGGTGACTTTTGATACCGGTCCTGGAAATACCTTGATGGATTTTGTGGTTCGCACGCACTTTGCTCCAATGAAATATGACGAAGGCGGTAAACTAGCAGCAGAAGGCGTAGTAAACGAAGATTTACTATCGGAACTCATAAATCATGAGTTTTTTAGTCAGAATCCGCCAAAAACCACGGGTCCGGAGGCATTTTCTCCCGAATATTTATACCAATCGATGAAAATGACAGGCTCTGAGGAAATTAGTCCCGTCGATTTACTCGCAACCTTAAACCGATTCACCGCGGAAACGATCGCTGAAGGCATCCAAAGTGGACTGAAATTGTCTAAAGAATCAAGATCAGATAGTACGTCAATTGGCAATTCCAGTGATATGTTGAATGCGACATCCAGTACAGAATATACGAGTGAGGAATTGGATGAAATCTCCGATGAAAATCCATTCAACAAATTAGCTGAAGGAGGCATAGCACCCGTTGATAAATCACCGGAAAAAACGCGCTTCGACTTGGCAACTAGTGACAGTACGCCACCGGGTCCAGGAACCGTTAGAGTTTTAATCAGTGGTGGTGGAGCGCACAATAAAACCTTGGTAGATAACTTATCTGAATGTCTCAAAAATATCAAAGTGTCGGACTTCTCCAGTATTGGAGTCCATCCAGATGCCAAAGAAGCTTTATTCTTCGCCGCCATGGCGAACGAGTTTATCTGTGGCAATACATTTGTAGTCCAGCGCGAGGACGGAAGCAACGCCAATGTTAGCTTTGGTAAACTCAGTTTTCCTGTTTGAATTGACCAATTTACTGTCACAATTTGGAATATTTAGATCTAAATTCAGTAAATAAATTCTCTTGATCTATATAATCACCTTTTTTTATCTCTTCACGTGCTGAATTGACATCACTTTCCTGAATAAACTCAAGGTAATCATCAACTGATTCCTCAAAAGCTTTTTGAATTTCATCTTCAGTTTTGCTTTGAAATGTAACCACATCGCGAATATTCAGGACTTCCCCATGGTATATTCCTTCTTTTTCATCGAACTCTACTTTTCCGTGATAACCTTTATACTCTAGCATATCTCTCCTTATTGGTTTAACGCTCTCTTCTAGCAAATCTTATGACACTATAACTTAAAATGCAAGTAAATAAACTAGTCTTACTAACGTATTTGGCTTATGGATAAAATACTGTAAATTAACGGTTTGTAATACTTATATTTGGTCAATTAGTCGTTAAAGGAGCCAGTATGAAAGTGTCAAAAGTGCATCTTATAGCCATGCTTGTGTGTTTTGGGATCTCAACTGAATCATTAATTGCTCAACAATTTGAACGAGATCAAATACCCGATAAGCTTTTTGAGCTTAATCAATCTCCCGAATTACAAGCAGTTGAAATAGGAAATAGTCCGGTAGATGTTTCGCTTTTTAAATCAAATGGACCCCTTGAAATCGCTGCCAATGAGCAGGACTCCCTGCGTCTAGTTGAGATTTATGAAACGATGAATGGAGAAAACTGGACGAATAATGAAAATTGGCTTACAGGTCCGGTTTCTTCCTGGTATGGGATTGTTTTGAACGACGAGGGGCGAGTAGGAGAAATTAACCTGAATGAAAACAATCTAATCGGAGAAATCCCTGAATCAATTACAACCCTTGAGGCTCTATATAGATTGCATTTTGGGAATAATCAGGTCTCCGGTGTTATCCCAGAGTCTATTGGTGATCTATCTGAATTGGGAATCCTTTTTTTAGATAGAAATGAGTTAGCAGGATCTATCCCTGAGTCACTCGGAGAATTGTCAAATTTATCCAATCTGGACCTTTGGGATAATCAGTTATCAGGTGAAATTCCTGAATCTTTATGGAATCTCATCAACCTTAGATATTTATACATTTTTTCTAATCAGTTTACAGGACCAATGAGCGATAATGTTGGAAATCTTGTTAATTTGATCTCATTTCCTGCCCAAGTAAATCAATTTTCGGGTCCATTGCCAGCGGGATTGGCGAATATGGAAAATCTGGAAAGGCTGGATTTCAGTTATAATGGATTCACCGGATCAATTCCCGTTGAGTGGGGACTACTGCCTAAAATAATTGATATCAAATTGATTGGGAACCAACTAACGGGATCAATCCCGGAATCGATCAGTAATTTATCCACACTAAAATTCCTGGATTTGAGTCGGAATCAGTTGTCTGGAATTATACCAATCTTTATTGGAAATCTGAGCTCATTAGAGTACCTCAACCTGTCCCAAAATATGCTCACTGGACCGCTTCCAGTGTCTATTGGAAGCTTATCATCATTGAGGGCTCTTTTCTTGGGTAGCAACCAACTCTCGGGAGCAATACCGTCAGAGTTTGGTAATCTATCTAAACTCGAATATTTTGCTGCTGCTAGTAATCAATTAAGTGGTTCACTACCAGAATCAATCGGGAATTTGGAAAGTCTTAGAGCGTTTCAGGTTTCAGCAAATTATTTGTCTGGTGAAATTCCATCCAGCATCGGAAATTTGATAAATCTCGACCAACTTTTATTCGAACAGAATCAATTTTCAGGACCACTTCCCGAAAGTATTGGGAACCTGACTAAGTTGTTCGTTTTAGTTTTTCACAACAATCGATTATCTGGTGAGATTCCAAGTACATTATATGATTTAAATGGACTATTGTGGCTATCAGCCTATGCAAATCAATTAACCGGACCACTTTCTCCAAAAATCGCACAACTTCCTAATCTTATTGCTCTATATCTTCAGACGAATGCCTTAAGTGGTCAAATTCCTGCAGAAATTGGAACATTGTCACAACTGGAAGAATTGTTACTCGGAGATAATAGTTTCTCAGGCACGATTCCAGCAAGTATTGGAAACCTGTCAAATCTTAAATACCTGTGGTTGGGTCGGAACAACCTCACGGGACCTATCCCTGATTCAATTTATGATTTGCCACAACTTTTAGAACTAACACTACGAAATAATCAGCTTAGCGGACCCATTTCTGATAAAATCGGTCAATTGACGATGCTTAAAACCTTAAACATCTCAAATAATAACTTCGAAGGACCGCTCCCAACCAGTATCTCCAATTTGACATCATTACAGAATGTAAACATTCATACTAATAGATTCACAGGAGGACTTCCGGATGAAATCGGACAACTTACCTCACTTGAAGTGCTTGATGTAGGGAATAATCAGTTTTCCGGGGATGTACCTGTGTCAATTTCACAATTAAGTCAATTAGAAACACTTAGACTTAAAGACAATCAGTTTACGTCAATACCAGATTTTAATGGACTAAGTAATCTCACGATTCTGGATGTTTCCGATAATGAGTTCTCGAGCGATGATATATCACTGAATCAGTCTATCATTACCGAAAATCTGGGTCAGTTTTACGAAATAACCGTTCAATCACAGAATATGAGTTCTTACCTAAGAGAATTAGATAGTGTCCAGGGTGACTATCAACGACGTGGACTTACTGTGAACGAGCAACGCAGCGTATTTGACTTGGTTGATGTGGCTTTAGTTTTTGGGCTTGGCACTCAAAAAGCACATCGATTCACTGTGGATGGTAAAATCAGTGGTGTTCCATTGGAGGAACATATCTATCTGGATTATGTTGACGTTCCGTTCAGAGCCTATGATCCGGTGTCTCAGCAACAGTATATGATATCAATTAGGGATCAGGATGAAAATGGTGCATGGGATGCGGGATATTCGTGGGATTTCTATTCATCTAATTCACTTGATTTACCTCGGGAATATATTCGTATCCATAAAGTACCCNNACCCTATTCTATGGAACCGGATCCGTCTATATCGTCCGGCACCGGATGGGATCACGAGTATATGTACCAATTCTGGTTCAATTATGAGCCAACTTTTAATCCGCAAGAAGATCCAATTCCGCTAGGGGGATATCTGATCAATGTGGAAACCTCCGCCTCGACGGTGTCTGTTGAAAATGCTGTGGATCTTCCTATGGTGCTGAGTTTATCACAAAACTATCCAAATCCATTTAATCCGACTTCCATGATTAACTTCTCGCTGCCGGAAAATCAGCATGTAAAACTGGAAGTATTTGATAACCTGGGACGGCTCGTCCACACCTTAGCAGATAAACAAATGACTACGGGTCAGCATCAGATCCAATTTGATGGTCGGGGACTTTCCTCCGGATTGTACATCTATCGGCTCATCACACAGGGACAAGTGTTAACCCGAAAAATGATGCTTGTGAAATAATATCACATCAAGTTGATTGGTTGATTTTATTCTGATGTAATGCAGCGTTATTAAGATCTCTTTTAATGGCGCTGTTTACCATGTTGTTCACAAAACGTGGTGGAGTAAATCTTCACAATAGTTTAACAACTTCGAACTTGCATTTTTATTAGATTCAGAAAACCAAGATCATTCATATATCATTTACTCAAGCAATATATTTCGAAAGGGTAGGACCATGTCAAATTTCTCACGTCGCGATTTTCTAAAAACAGGCGCATTGGGCTCACTATTTGCCGGATCCGTTGCCGTTGGATGCACAACCGGCACCACATCCGTTGCCGGAAACTGGAAAGGTAAAGCCAAGAATGTCATTTTTATGGTGAGTGATGGTATGAGTGCTGGAACCCTGACCATGGCCGACCAGATGAAACGACGTTTGCGTGGATCTGCATCCAACTGGATCTCCCTCTATGAACAGAATTTGGTCAACCGTGGATTTATGGACATGTCATCACTGAATGCGATTGTGACTGACTCTGCTGCAGCATCCTCTTCCTGGGGATGTGGACACAGAATCAATAATGGCGGGGTAAATATGTCGCCCGAAGGTGAAGCATACACTCCGATTTTGATGCATTTTAAGAATGTCGGAAAAAAAACGGGATTGGTTACGACTACAACTATGACCCATGCTACTCCTGCCGGATTTATCGCCAATGTGCCCAATCGTGGCATGGAAGCCGATATTGCTGTACAATTACTAGAACGCCAACCTGATCTGCTTTTAGGTGGTGGGAATCGTTTTTTTGCAGCAGATATGCGCGATGATGGACGTGATCTGTACGCCGAATTCATCCAAAAAGGATATCATGTAGCTCGTACTAAAGCCGAATTAGAAGCCCTTCAAAATGACGGGAAACCTGTGTTAGGTATCTTCTTTGATAGTCACCTTCCATACACCGTCGATCATTTGAATGTCCCCGAGTATTTGCGCGATGTCCCGACCCTGGCTGAAATGACCGGTACCGCACTTCGTCGACTATCCGGCTCCGAGGGATTCATCCTGCAAGTAGAAGGTGGGAAAATAGATCATGCAGCACATAGCAACGACGCCGCTGGACTCATTTTTGATCAGATCGCTTTTGACGATGCCGTGGGTGTTGCGATGGAATTCGTGAATGCGAATCCGGATACCTTGTTGATCATCACATCGGATCACGGAAATGCGAATCCGGCGTTGAACGGATTTGGATCCGGTTATGCAGCTGCTGATGCTATGTTCGACTCACTCGCACTTGCCACACGCACCAATAACACTATCCTCACGATGCTTAGTGAGAATGATTCCGTAGCACGAATTCGAGAAGTTATTGAAACCTACACCACCCATGCCATATCGATCGATCAAGCCGGATTCCTGAAACAAGCCATGGCTGGGCACCTACAATAACCTATACAGCCTGATGAACTCACGACATGCTGTGTTGGGACAGATCTTGGCCAACTACACATCCGTGAACTTTACCGGAAGCAACCACACCTCCGACTATGTCGAACTCGCGGCCATGGGACCCGGAAGCGAGTCCATCAACGGATTTGTCCGCAATACCGACATGTTCACCTTGATGTTAGAAGCTGCGGGAGTATCCGTGGCGTAAGGTGGTCGAAAGCGTTAAAGTATTTTATAATTTGACTTCAATTGTCTTCAAAGAAGAAAATCATTAAATTTTTAGTATGACAATCGAGCAAAGAAAAATATCGCTTATCAACTGGATTACGAACTTAGAAGACGAAACAGTAATCTACCAGATTGAAGGATTTCGTAAAACTTCATTGAATGATCTTCCAAAGGAAATCGTCGAGCTCTTAAATATGTCGGTTGCTGAAAAAGATGAAGATTGCATTGAACACACCTCTGTTCAGGACATTTTAGATATGAACGAGGAATGAAGAGAGTGATCTGGGACAACCGACAAAATCCAGAAGATCTTTATCAGAAATTATTGGCATCTTAGTTAACAACTTCAGGCAAGAAGACAACATCATTATTCACACCCGGATTCTGGATGCTCCAAGAGAATTGGTTTGGGATGTATGGACCAACCCGGCTCATATAAAAGAATCAAGTATCATCTTATTGAATTTTGAATAACTTAAATCAACGTAGTTCACAATTTTAATAGAATAACCAATCATCGAAAACGGACACCAAATCATTATTTAAAATTTAACCTCAAGAACGATACAAAATGGAAAGCCTAATTATTATCAACGACGCTCCTTACGGATCAGAAAAAGCCTATAATGCACTGAGATTAGGGAATCAACTTCTAAAAGAACACCCGGATACCAGGGTCAACATATTTCTCCTGGCCGATGCCGTAACATGCGGACTATCAAATCAAAAAACGCCCGACGGGTACTACAATATTGGAAGAATGCTAAAAATATTTATCCGCAAAGGCGGAAAAGTTAAATCCTGTGGTACCTGTCTGGATGCCAGAGGAATGTTCGAATTGGCTCTGGAGGATGGGGTAGAACGCAGCAATAGGACCGAGTTTGCGCAATGGACCATTGATGCCGATAAAGTATTAACCTTTTGATAGGTAGTTCATCACCGCTACAATCTGTACACGCCTGAAATTACGTCTCAATCCCCTTTATTGAAATTCATAAACCGTCAAAACTTGTGGTATAATATACTTCGCCGGATTTTTTGTGTTTTATGGTTGTTCAACCGGGTTTGGGTTCAGCTTAGGTGGATGTCGCCCAGGTGCGAAGCTCCTTCAACGCGGATATCAGGTTTCTGCGGACCATTTCAGCCCGTTCCGCGATGGATTTTTGTCCGTTGACGTAAGTTTGTCGTCCTTCCGGAGTTTCGATGGGGATCGGGGAGAGTCCGTAGGCACTCAGATCGTATGGACTGGCTTGCATATCGAAATAACGGGTCTCATGAGCCAGCAGGAAGGCATCCCACAGCAGATCGGATCCCAGCCACGGATGCAATTTATAGGTCCATTTATACAGATCCATATTCGCGTGGATACAACCGCCTTGCTCCATTTCGAGGCGTTGATCGTAGGTGGGACGGAGTTGATTCAGGGGTTGCGCTTCGGGCGTAAAAAACCGGTAGGCATCAAAATGAGAGCACTTAATGGGCTGAGACTTGACAAAATCGGCGATTTCGGAAGATGAGAGACGCAAATTCAGCTGATCATGACGCACCTGATCGATGCGATACACCATCGCCCACTCATGGAGTCCGTAGCAACCAAACGCTTTTGGACGCGACTCAATCGCATCGAGCAGACTCAACACCCAATTCACCATATTCAAGCGCTTCGCAGGAAAATCAGAACACAGGAGAGACCATTGTCCGTCGGAATCTTGCGAATACCGATAATCCGAAGGAGTCCAATCCGCCGGCATCGAAACCTTAAATCCCGGATTAAATGTCAGCAACTTATTAGCGCTAAACGAATAATACTCGAACAGGAAGTCCAGCACAGGGTGTTTCAGTTGCAGACTTTTCGCGTGTTGATACGGCTCGATAATCGTTAGAATTTGCTGACTTTTCTCGAGTAAACTCGGATCAACATGAGTCAGAAAATCGTTTATTTCAAACGAAGAGTCCACCTGCACCGAAGAAGAAATATGTTGCGATAAAAACATGCCCCAAAGATACACAAAACAACACAACAACATCACCATTGACACAACCTGACAAGAAAAAACCAAATCCTATCAGAAATCTAATCTGATATTTCAACTAAACTATTGTAAATCAGTTAGAAAACCATTTAATTGCCAGAATAAAAAAAGAACTGCAATCGTCGTCAATAAATTATACAATCAATAATGATCTATTTATAACGATTGCAATATCAATACAAAAACCTTCCACCACATTCGATCAGAACATAAAGACCGAGAACCTAAATAACACGAATCAAACATTCGTCTATAAACGAGTTAGCGGTTAGGCTATGTCATCATTGCCGACCAAAAACGGGGCCGCTGAAAACCGAACAGAGTAAGCATAAAATTAAATCAACAAGACAATGGCTATCATAAAAGAAGTAACATCGTTTGAGGACATCAAAGTCCAAATTGTAACATCGTTTCCAGACCTCTGCGTTTATGTGACAAAAAACAAATTAGAAGCTAACGACAGCGACAGTGTTTGGTTCTTTGACAATTCTTTTCCGAAAAAGAAAATCAAGTTCGTGACAAGTTTTCCTGACCTGAAAATTCAATATGTAAATTCAAAAAGTTCTGCTGGTTGGAAAAACAAAACTCACAAACTTCAAAACAGAATAGGATGACAGAAATAAAAGTAAGCAGTATACCTAGACTTTCTGATCCTGAACTCCATCAATAGAAGTTGCATCTTGCTTGTTGGAATGGACACGAACAGCCATTGAATGTTTACTCACAAGGTTGGAATGGCTGGGAATGGAGAGGTGGTTAAAATCGCTACCTGGGTATAGTTGAGAACTGCTGGGTACATGTAAAAAAAGACAACAGACACATTTAAAATGTGAGTAATTATTGATATATAGTAACATAAACAGACATAATCACCTGACTGACTTGACTTGGACGACATTGCAACCGAACAGACACTACCGACAAATAAGAACAAAGAAAAAGCCACCGTTTCACATTTTTGCAAATTTCTGTCAACGCACAATGTATACATTTCAAAGCCTCACAAGCCAACCCTTACCCCAAGCTTTGCAGAAAAATGCAATTCTGCAAGTGCTCAGATAT
Organism: Bacteroidota bacterium; assembly: GCA_003448835.1. GTDB lineage: Bacteria > Bacteroidota > Rhodothermia > Balneolales > HLUCCA01 > UBA11400. The sequence goes on from DLXM01000185.1 coordinate 9,839, forward strand.
ATCAAAACATAGAACAAAATTGAACTTAAAAAATAAAATAGGTGAAATTGTCCGAGAATCTCTAGGAAACAATGAGAAGGGACTAAAAAATATTGCTAACGCCGAAAGAATTTTAAAACAAGCGTATGAGGGACGATACTTCTTTGAGCTTATACAAAATGTAAGGGACGCAAATCGGGAAATTGATATAGAAGGCAAAGTTTTCGTTGAAATTCTTGAAGATAAACTGACTATTTCCAATACAGGTGGGGAGTTTTCAGAAGCAGG
>DLXM01000350.1 GCA_003448835.1 Bacteroidota bacterium
AGCAACTTGATGCATCATTGAAGCCGTTTTTAAAAGGAATGGTCAATATACTTTTAAAAGTCCTGCTTATAATCAGCGTTTTGAGTATGCTTGGTGTCGAAATGACATCATTTATTGCTTTACTCGGTGCGGCGGGATTAGCTATTGGTATGGCACTATCCGGCACTTTACAGAATTTCGCCGGAGGTATAATATTATTACTTTTCAAACCGTTCAAAATCGGCGATGTCGTTGAAACAAGCGGCTATACAGGTACCGTAAGTGAAATTCAACTTTTCAATACAGTTCTGAAGACATTTGATAATAAAACAATCATAATTCCCAATGGTGGATTAGCAAATTCTTCCATGACTAATTTTACAACTGAGCCGACACGCAGAGTTGATTGGAAATTCAGCATTGCTTATGGTGATGATGCTGATAAAGCAATGCAGGTAATGACGAAATTGTGTGATGATGACGAGCGAATTTTAAAAGAGCCACCCACATTTGTTGCCTTATCCGCCCTTGCCGATAGTTCTGTTGATTTCGTTGTCAGAGCATGGGTAAAAAGCCCTGACTACTGGGCAGTATTCTTTGATATGAACGCAAAGATTTATAAAACATTCCAAATCGAAGGATTAGATGTTCCATTCCCGCAAATGGATGTTCATATTCATCAAAAGAATCAGGAATGATAAATCGATAAATTCCACATTCAAGGTGGAGTTTATCTTTTCAAATACCGGATACCCGAAATAAAAAAAAGCCTTCCCAATAAAATGAGAAGGCTGTTTTGAATTTTATAAGTTAGAATCATTGTAACTACTCAGCCGAAATTATNNTGATAGTAAATATTTTGTTTTTCACTAAATTTTCCATTGAGTAATTCAAATCTGCATACGGCTAAAGCCGTATGTTGCGAACTTCAGCAACAAAGGGCATTAGCCCTTTGCAAAATCTGCATACGGCTGAAGCCGTATGTTGCGAACTTCAGCAACAAAGGGCTTTAGCCCTTTGCAATATGATACAGCTGAGTAGTTAGAATCATTTAAGATTTACGGACTTCAAGAGCAACAATCTGACTGCGTTCGGGATATTTGACATTCAGGATAATTACATCTCCTTCACTCTTTGAATCAATAAGCTTCTTTAAGTCACCGGGAGATTTAATTTCTTTTTTGTCTGCTTCGGTAATAACAGCTGATTTTGCCAATCCCCTGTCAGATGCCATACTGAATCTTTTTACATCACTTACAATTACACCATATTCAACTCCGTAGTCTTTCCTGATTTTTGAATCAATCGGTGATATTGAAAATCCCAAAGACTCGAAATTAACAGGTGCGTTATCTTCAGGTTTAGCTTTTTCTGCTTTCTTTTCAGGAGTTGAAACAGCTAAATCATCTTCATCGCGTGCTTTAAGAGTAACTGTACGGGAAATGGTCTTACCATCTCTCCAAAGCTTAACATTTACCTTATCACCGGATTTGTAGAAGACAATCCGTGATTGTAATTCACTTGGAGAATTAACCGGTTTGCCGTCAATTTCAAGAATTACATCTTGCATTTGAATACCTGCCGCTTTTGCGGCTCCGTCTTCAACAAGACCATCTACTAATACGCCCTTAACTTTATCAAGTCCAAGCCCCTTAGCATAAGTTTCATCAATGTCTTTGATATATACACCGATATAACCGCGGTCAATTTTTCCATCTTCAATCAGGTCATCAACTACAGCTTTCATCAAGTCAACAGGTATTGCAAAACCATAGCCCATAAAAGAGCCTGTTTGTGTTGCAATTGCTGTATTAATACCGACAAGACTGCCATTCAGGTCAAATAATCCACCACCACTGTTGCCCGGATTGATAGCCGCATCTGTCTGAATATAATGCTCAATATTTGCGCCACCTTGACGACCTACTCTGCCACGTCCTATCGCACTTACTATACCGCTTGTAACAGTATGCTCAAGTCCCATAGGATTGCCGACAGCAAGTACAGTCTCGCCAACACGAAGTTTCTCTATATTTGCGATATGAGCTATTGGAAGTCCTTCAGCTTCAATTTTAATCAAAGCCAAATCCGTATAAGGGTCACGACCAACAAGGCGGGCTGTATATTCCTTCTTGTCAACTGTTATAACCTTGATACCCTTATCTGTTGCATTTTCGACAACGTGGTTATTAGTTACAATATAACCATTGGATGAAATAATCACACCCGAACCACTACCACGTGAACGTCGTGGATTATTTTCCTGCTCCCCGTCAGGCATCCCTTCAAAGAACCTGAAGAAATCGTGGAATTCGTCTTGAGGCATTCCCGAACGTCCTTTCATTTCGGTTTCCACATTTATAAAAACGATTGTTGGTAATACTGCTTCACTTGCAGATGCCATTGCATCGTTGATTATTTTCATTGCATTATCCATCTGCACTGGTGCCTGAGATGCACCGATTTGTGGCTTCTCATTCGCAAAAAGCGGACTTAAAATGTCGGTATTCAGGGATGATACAAGCAGTACACCCATAAAGACGCCAATTCCAACCAATAACACTGAGACTATGATAGTCTTTTTCATATTAAATAACTCCTTAATTTTGTACTGATTTTTTTACTATAAACGAATTTTTAAACAATTTCTTGTTAATCAATTCCATAGTGTTATAGTTCGATTAAATTGACAAAAAGTTACAATCAATCAATAAAATTCCGAAAATATTAATGAACTTGAATAATAATCACCAAACTATTTCCCCAAAAAAAACAGGGAAGTATTAACTTCCCTGTTATATTCCCGACTTGTTCAATCCGTCGGTGAATTGGAATAATTGTCATTCTGTTTATAAAAAATACCGGTATTTACTCTAAAATTAAAACTCATCATGCCATACCATCAATAATACCGGT
>DLXM01000303.1 GCA_003448835.1 Bacteroidota bacterium
CGCATATTTATTTTCCGATAACACCGTGACGGTTTCGCCCCACCTCGACGTATTATTCCGGCTTCTTTAATACTCAAAAGAAGCTCGTTAAATTCTGATTCATTCATAAAAGCTCCTCCAAAACGAGTTTTTTTGATAAAAGAATAACATTCAATAGTTGAATATACGCCAATGACGTATATTTACAAACTAAATTATCACAAAAAGGTTTTGGTTGGTGACTGTGGATTCCAATGAAATTAATTCTTTAAGATGTGTAAATAATCCAAGCATGATCATTTAAATCTGATAGAGCCTAAATACATGTGGTTAAATAAGAAATCTCATTTAGATTCTATACTAAATTGTTCAGCAATCATTCTTGCATTAAGAATCGGTAGATAAAATTTATTGATAAAATAACCTTTCGATTTTGTAGCGATAATCCCTCTGGTAGTAGAAACAACAATCGATACAAGATTAAGAGCTATTGATTCATTGATGTCGATTCCTTTGTCACTAATTTTAATGAACTTTTCGAGCTCAGCGATCCGAAAATGATATGAAATGATACACCTTAAAAACTCAAAATTGATATCATCATATTTGTAATCGTACTTAACAGAAAAAAACACAATCAACAAATCTGATTGATCTGATTTCTTAAAGTTCAGATCCAGATTTATTCGAATCTTTTTATCGTCAAATTCATTTAGAATCATATCAGAGGGTTCACGAATAACAAACTCGTTTTCGATAACATCAACTAATGCCATCGAGGTTGTTGTTGAATCTTGGATTGATTTAGAAATAATCTGGCTCATAAGCTATGCTTGTTTCAATAGAATCCTTGTTTGAATAAGAACTCTCAATTTCGATTGATTTTGCATGTACCGTAGTACTCAAATTATTGATGATATTTAAAGTTGGACTAAGATTAATGTTAAGATGAATTTGTGGTCTATTAGTATTATCGTCTTCGTATAACAATCCCATTTCATCGTCATCAATAACTTGGTTTATGTCCTCAAATCGGATCCGAGGTGCCTTATTTATTGCGAGCGACAACTCGATAAACTTCGATAATCGATGATCATAATTACCATTTAATACTTGTGAAATATAGCCTTTGGTGACTCCAAGTTTTTCTGCTAATTGAGATCGATTCAGACCATTCTCCTTCATATATGACTCCAGAGTCGCATATAATTCGGACTGAAATCGGACTAACCAATATTCCTTAGACCGCAATAGTTCTTTTCGATTAAACATTTAATTACTCCTTTGATTTTAAACTCAGGCATATAAGTTTAGTAATTACTAAACTGTTTTCAAAATTATATATTTCACCCAAGGTAACTTTGGCCAATCGGTAATGAAAGAACATTCATTCCTAAAGTTGTGTAGAATTGTCACAACCTGTCCGACATTTCACAACCCCTCTTGACCATTTTCACCCGTTTCATCATTTTTATTCCTGAAATCCGACCACAAAGAGTATATTCTACCTAAATTAGTCATCATTTTCACCGATTGGACTCATGTCAGAAGAACAAAAGAAACTGCTCGAATCTCATTTATGGGGCATTGCCAACCTCCTCCGCGGAAAAATCAGCGCCGACGATTATCGCGACTACATCCTCGGATTCATTTTTTATAAGTACTTATCCGAGAAACAATATATCTACGCTAACGATCTTCTCATCGGCGAACCCATCAAGGATTACCAACTCGTTTCCGATCCCGAAACCCTATCCGCAATCAAGATTGAATCGCTCGAAAAACTGGGATATTTCCTCCTCCCAAGTCAGCTTTTTTCCGCACTCACCGCCAAGGGAAACGCCAACACCGAAACAGAAAGCAATTATATTCTGGAGGACCTCAAAGCGGTGATGAATCACATTGAACAAAGCACCATGGGGACCGAGTCCGAAGAGGATTTCAACGCGTTGTTCGAGGATCTTGACCTGGACTCTACCAAAATTGGACGCACAGTCAACGCCCGTAACGAAATCATCGTGAAAATCCTGAATTACCTGGATAAAATCGATTTCAAACTGGATGAGGTCGAGAGTGATGTGTTGGGCGATGCTTATGAGTATCTGATCGCGAAATTTGCCTCCGGAGCCGGGAAGTCCGCCGGTGAGTTTTATACCCCGCAACAGGTATCCAAAATTCTGGCAAAAATCGTCACAACGGACAAAACCAAGCTGAAATCCGTGTATGATCCAACCTGTGGATCCGGATCCCTGCTATTGCGAGTCGCCCGCGAAGCGGATGTGAGCGAGTTTTTCGGACAAGAACTTACCCGCACAACCTACAATCTGGCGCGGATGAACATGATTTTGCACGATGTCCACTATCGGCAATTTCATATCGTACACGACGACACGCTCGAAAATCCACGACACCTCGAGAGACGATTTGAAGCAGTCGTAGCGAATCCACCGTTTTCTGCCCATTGGAAAGGCGATGCGAATCCGTTAAACAGCACCGATGAGCGATTCAGTCAATACGGACGACTGGCGCCCAAAACCAAAGCCGATTACGCGTTTCTCACGCACATGCTCTATCATTTGGCGGACAATGGCATCATGGCAAGCGTATTTCCGCACGGCGTGTTGTTCCGGGGAGCTGCAGAAGGTGAGATCCGCAAATACATCATCGAAGAAATGAATGCTTTGGATGCCGTCATTGGGCTTCCGGCAAATATTTTCTACGGAACCTCTATCCCCACGTGTATCCTGGTGCTCAAAAAATGCCGGAAAGCGGATGACAACATCGTGTTCATCGATGCCAGCGGAGACGACCATTTCGAGAAAGTCGGAAATCAGAATGCATTGAGGGATTTGGATGTCGACCTGATAGTTGACACCTACCGTCAGCGGAAATCCATCGACAAATACAGTTACGTCGCTAGTCTCGATGAAATCCGTGAAAACGACTATAATTTGAACATCCCTCGGTATGTCGACACCTTCGAAGAAGAAGAACCGGTCGATTTGGAAGTCGTCTCTGCGGAGCTCAAAACGTTGGAAGCGCAGCTCACCGAGACTAACAAAACCATCGCAAAATTTTGCGCCGAACTCAACATCCCAACCCCGTTTTGATCATGGTAGAAAAAAAGAAATTGGTACCGGAGTTGAGGTTTCCAGAATTTGATGGGGAGTGGGAGAGTATCAAACTTGGTAAAAGGTCCAGTAAAATTGGGAGTGGGAAAACTCCACGAGGAGGTTCTAACGTATATATTGATAGTGGAATTCCGTTTATTCGGAGTCAAAATATCAAAGATAACAGACTTGAATTAGATGAAACCCACATTTCGGATGCAATTCATACCGAAATGAGTGGTAGCAAAGTGTTATCTAACGATATCTTACTCAACATCACGGGCGCATCAATTGGTAGATCATGTGTAGTCCCAAATTCGATAAAAGAAGCAAATGTAAACCAGCACGTGTGTATCATAAGGCTTAAGACAGATGACCCACGATTTATGCAATTATATTTATCATCATGGCATGGCCAAAAATTGATATTTGAAGCGCAAACTGGAAGTGGACGAGAAGGATTAAATTTTGAAAGTATCAGAAAATTTCAAATTCCACTTCCCACCCTCCCCGAACAGCAAAAAATCGCAGGTTTCCTGTCTGCCATTGACAAACGCATCCAGCTACTCCAAAAGAAAAAAGAACACCTCGAAATTTACAAAAAAGGAGTCATGCAGCAGATTTATAGCCAAAAAATCCGCTTCAAAGACGAAAATGGCCAAGATTTTCCGGATTGGGAAGAAAAGAAGTTGGGGGAAGTTGGCTCAACGTATGGTGGTTTAACCGGAAAATCAAAAGAACATTTTGGGAATGGTAAACCCTATGTTCAATACATGCAAATTTTCTCAGATTCAGTAATAAGACCAGAGGATTTTGGTTATGTAGAAATCAGCAAGAATGAAAAACAAAATCGAGTTCGCTATGGTGATATGTTTTTCACAACTTCGTCAGAGACACCAAATGAGATTGGAACAGCATCAGTTATCCTATCTGAAGTTGACGAAGTGTATCTTAATAGCTTTTGTTTCGGATATAGACCAAAATCTTTAGAAGTATTAGATCCCAATTATTCAAGGTACTTGTTTAGAAGTACTCCATTTCGGTCAAAAATCATCGTCCTTGCACAAGGCAGTACGCGTTTCAATATGTCAAAGGTAGAACTAATGAAACTAACTATTTTACTACCACATATAAAAGAACAACTCAAAATCGCGGATTTACTGTCGAACATTGATGCATCTATCGAACAACTAACTTCCCAACTCGAATCCACTCAATCCTTCAAAAAAGGCTTACTTCAGAAGATGTTTGTGTGATTGATGGGTACAAATACACAATTTTCGGATAAATTCCGTTTGGTATCTAAGAACAGCTACATTAATTTGCACTTAAACAACGTTATTTAGTAGAAAGCAATGTGTATTCGTCTGTCAAGGACATACACTATAAAGATTTAATTCATTCAAATCAGGATTCATGAGTAAATTGCCAAATGCCCCACTTCAAGAAGTAATTTTTGAGTTACGATGGCAGATTACGCAAAAATCTACTTTGGGTAAGTACCAGTTTCTACTTGGTGACTTGTATTCACAGTTAAAAAAAGAGTACCCGTACAGAGAGACCCTGGTACCAGTTGAAATTCCTATTGAATTACTTGTTAACAGTCCAGCACACAGATTTCGTGTGGGTCAAAATCAGTATCCATTAGTCCAAGTTGGTCCAGGCATAATCACACTGAATACAACAGATGATAACTATTTTTGGGAGGATTTCTACAGCAAAGCTGAAGTATTAATGAATTCATTTTTTGAAGTATATCCAGCTGATTCAGAACTATTTACACCTACCCTTCTTTATTTGGATTTTTTTCAGTTTAATTTTAAAACAGATAATGTTGATGAGTTCTTAAACCGAAATTTAAAAATCACTATATCTCAAAACTTTCTTCATGAAAAATCAAATCCTTATAACCTAGATATCGGTTTATTTTATCATGTTGACTTGGGAAACCTATCTGTTTCGCTCAAAAAAGGAAAAAACACAAAAAATCAAGATGGCATCGTTATGCAAATGTCTTTAAAGGGCAACAGCTCAACTGTTGAAAATTTGCAAGTACTTGACTGGCTCAACAGTTCTCACACTTTCTTGAGTGACCTGTTTAAAGACATCACTAAAGGTGAACTATATAACTCATTCAAATAATATGTTTCCAGCTATTACAGATTTCAATCCATCCCTTGAGTACTCAAATACAGCAAGTAGGGTTCGATACGAGCAAGATTCAAAAGCAATATCAACTCATTATGATGAGCAGTTGGTTGATTTGAGCAAGTTCATTGAAGCTGGGGTATTCACATCGATTACAAGTCTGAATTTGGTCGAAAAACCAATAACAAGTCTCATAAATTTAGATTCCTTTTCAACCTTACATGAAGATGTGGAAGACGACTTTTCAGTAGTTTCAACGTTTCATTTCAAAAAGTCTACAACCATAAAGGTTAGACTCGTTAAAAAAGACTTCAACCCACCTATATTTTTAGACTGATGAGCTATCCTTGGTATAAAGTAATAACAGAGAGTTCAATGGATCTGAATCAAGGCGATCTTATTCCTAACTGCCCTATTGTTATTCCACCTTCAGAAATTACCTCAGAAGGATATACCGATGTAGATTTTAAGGAGATTGATTCGATAATTATGACTCAATCATGTGATTTATCTCATGAAAAAGTGGAAATCGTTCTGGTGTGTCCTTACTATTCACTTTCACAATTTTTAGCTAATCTACCTAGTGATCAAGTACGTTCGAATAAAGCCAAAAGAAAAGTAATTGAACAACTCAGAAAAGGTTATCTACCAAGTTATCACCTTTTAAACAAAGACGTTGAAACTCCAAATTTAGATGAATGGCAAGTAGTTGATTTCCGGAATGTTTACGGCATTCATTTTTCTAGTCTTCTATCAATTGTTGATAAATTAGACAGGAGGGTCAGACTTCTTCCCCCTTACAGAGAACATCTGTCTCAATCATTTGCAAGATATTTTATGAGAGTAGGTTTACCACAAGATATTGTGGTGGATGGTTACTAGTCGAGTTCAATAGTTAATATAAATGTTACCGTTTGAGCTTTGGGTTTCAGTTCAATTGAAAACAAGCATTTAAATTCATCAAGTACACTTCTCTGAGGCTTGACCTCATAGAATTAATACCTATTGAGTCAATAAATATCCATTCAACAAGGGGCAATTAGTATGGTTGCGCTGCAATTTTTGTCATTAAATCAATAACAATTTATGCTTTGGGAAACTTGTCTTTATATAAATGTATGTCATTAATCTTACCAGTACTTATCGCCTCTTCAAACTTTACCCCTGACTTTAGCCATCCAATTAAATGTTCAACAGATCCAATTGAAATATTCTCTGAGTACAGAGTTATGATATGCTGTCCGATATAAAAATAACGTATTTCATTCATGAATTGGCTTATCAATGCTAGGGAGTCAATAACTGATTCTTTGTTAAAAATAATTTTTCTAATGTTCCCACTATCCAGAAATGTTTTATAGTCAAAATGCGACAACCGTTTATTTCGTATTATTGAGATAGCTCGTGTTTTATCGAGCAGTTTTGACTTTAAGTCATTCAATGTGGTTTTTAGTAAAAAATCCGTCTCTGAAAGTAGTTCAATTAATGCATCCAGAGTAAGGTTCTTGTTGCTCTTTGTTTTATGTTTGTCTGTCAGTTGAATAATTGAAATCAGAATATCTTTTATCAAAGCTATTTGAACTACGATAAAAAAAGCAGGTGCCGTGTAGTTCAATAATTTAATTCGATCCTCATTCTTCAAAAATAATGATTCGTAGACTTGCCAATTAAAATGTAGCTGAGTAACAATTTGTTCTAATTCGTCAAACTCTTTAGTTATTGATTTTGGTAACATAATCTTTTATTCCCCGGCAGTTAACATTTGCCGAATGAAATTATCAAATTGGATAATGGATCGGTTGAAGGTGTTTTGAAGCAATTGAGCTCGTTGTTCCATGGGATTATTCTTGGAAAATGTTCCATAATTCGTGGATTGGGTTTCTTGGTATTCCGATGACGATACCTTTAACTCATTCTGATAAGTTTCTCCTTTGTATTGTACCTCTACCATAAACACTCCTACAGCTTCCACATTCGACTTGTTATTGCCCGTAAGTAGCTGAGCACCGATTGAAGTTGCACTTTGTTCTGATAGAAACAACTCTTTAAGTGTCACTTTCACATCCATTTCGGTCTTAGAAAATGAGTTGAATTTATTCTCAAAGTAGGCGGTCTGATCAACGTCAACTATTTTTCC
>DLXM01000018.1 GCA_003448835.1 Bacteroidota bacterium
CAAAGTAATCAAAAATCTCTTGGGGGAGTATAGCCTTTATCAATATGCTGTATTGCTCGTCTTTGTCTTGTTTCATTGTTGAATGTTATTTAAGACAAAAATCAAACTAATTTTCTATTCCACCTAATTTTCGAATTGATCCATAGTTACTGCACAGATTCCTTTTATCAGATTAACTCGCATAAAGATAAAGATTGGTAATTTGGCAACTAAAGTAAAAAAAAAGATGGAACCTAATCCCAGATTCCATCTTCCATAGTCCCAATTTACTTTGCATTTAACCCTAACAAAAGGAGGTGTCTTCTTGTAAATCTTCATTTACTTCGTTGAAGACATTAAATATAAAACAAAAATTAATCCCAAAAGTAATATGTGTTGAAATCTAAATATTTACGGTTTTTGCTAACGACAGAATGTGCCCATTTTGGCAAAACAATTCCCAAAATGGGACTTGGATGGGTTGATCAGGAATAAATATTATCTTGTCGAATTGTTAATTTGATATAGCCTGAGCAGGTACATTTATGAATGATGTTATCTGTTTTCTTAAATCAGTTTTGATTTTGTCAATGTCAGTAAACATCCAACCTACCAGAGGTTTCAACCATTTCTCTGATTTTTTGGTTCCACTCCTTTTGGTTTAACAGTGATTCAATAGTTACATGCATTCTGTAACGCCAGTAATGTTTCGGATTTGAAGGCAAATTTATGCGTTCTGAGTGGGGATCTAAAATCCTCAATTGATCAGTCAAACCAAATAAATCCTGGATTGGAAATACAGCCCACATTGAAGGTGAAAAAAGATGTTGATTGATAATTTGTTCTAGAATATAGGGTTCACAATTAAAGGGTGCGTTTCCGATGTTGCCAAGTATCTGGTTGTAAAACTTCTGTGATAAATCCCTGTTTTCTTCCCACCAACCACGTATTGTAGATGTGTCATGCGATGAAGGAGTCGCAACCGACAGATAAGGATAGGTTTCCGTATTTCCAAATTCAAATTCCGGATTTTTCGGCATTCGTTGAATCTCGAGACTCAGTATCCCCAGTTTATTCATGATTTGAGGAACACAAGCAGGAACCATGCCCAGGTCTTCACCACATAGAAGCATATCTGTAGCATTTTTTATGACAGGAAGCTTAGTCATAGCTTTTTCGCTCCAGAAATGTTCGTTTCTTCTATAGAAGTAATCAATGTAAATTTCATGAATTATTGAACGGAACCGTGGTTCAAGTTCCTGATAAGATCGGGTGGCATGAACTCCATTCCTTGGGAAGTAGCCTGGGCCATAAGGTGACCTTATAAAGATGATTTCTGACACCAAAGAGAACAGACCACGTTTGAGAAAAAGCATCCTGCTGCTTTCTTCAGCTGATGTGTCAGGTCCGGGAGTTAGGTATTCCTCGATCTTGCGCTGTGTGTCATATTCCGGTTTTAGTTTATATTTTCCAGGCGAATACTCATCCAAAAATTGTTGTTTCACCTGTTCTGTCAGGTTTTCAAAACTTTCCTTCAGGAAATGTTCCCTGATATACGGCTCACACATCCTTTCTTCATCGAAATATAGACCACGTTCGTGAAGTTCGGAGGAGCTATATGGTATACTTGGATTGAAATAGCCCATTAAGCCTTCAACCTGTGATTCGGGTATTTCCCATATTCTGAAAAAGCCAAGGATATGATCGATACGGAATGCATCAAAATAGGAGGCCATTTGTTTAAGACGTTGTTGCCACCAATCATAATTGTCTTGGGCCATTCTTTCCCAATTATAGGTAGGGAACCGCCAATTCTGTCCATTGGCAGAGAAGTCATCCGGAGGCGCTCCAGCCTGGCAATCCATATTAAACAATTCTGGATTGGTCCAGGCATCCACACTGTTTCGGTATATGCCTATCGGAATGTCTCCTTTCAGTACAATTCCCTTTGAACGTGCATAGTTAGAGGCTTCTAGAAGCTGCTTGTGTGCGTGGTACTGAATAAAATAATGAACAGCGATATCATCAAAGTGCCTCGTGTCCTTTTTGGTAATAATCCGGATCATTTCATCGTTGGGGTGACTGAATTCTCCCCATCTTTTAAAATCAGCGGTATTAAAAAGGTCTCTTAAATAACTGAATGCAGCATATGGTTCAAGCCAAAACCGGTTTGTCTCAAAAAAAGACACAAATTCGGGATCCTCCCAAAGATATTGTTTCTGTAGATCGTAAATTAATTTAAAAAATCTTGATTTATAGGCCATTACGGCCTCGTAGTCAATTTTGTTTAGTGAGTCCAGATAGGAACCTTGGGCTTCGATTACCTTTGATGTAATATCTGAATTCAGATTACCAATAAGTGCAAGATTAATATAAATCGGATGAAGGGCATAAACTGATATTGCGGCATAAGGATATGAGTCATGCCAGGTGTAGGTGGCAACAGTATCATTTACCGGAAGTATCTGTATCATTTTTAGACCAGTCATCACTGCCCAATCCACCAATAGCCTGATATCACTGAATTCGCCAACGCCTGATCCTTTCTCCCTGCGAAGTGCAAATACAGGAATTGCGACACCGGCACCTTTCCATGGGTAACGGGGAAAGTCAAATTTCTCATTATTGATTTCGATAACATCTGGCGTTATTCCTTCGGGTAGATATAAGACCCTTTCTTCCGATTTTTCCCAAAACTCGGTATTCCCCATTTCATCTTTCACAAGATATTTATAGTATAGAGGAAAATCCGATTGACTGACAGCCACTTCTCCGTTCCAAAATGGAAATTCCTGATTGTCGAGGTCGATTGCACGGTCGTCATACCAAGTTCCCATGGATCGGGCATTTCCTGACACTGCTATCCGGTGGCCGGGTTTCAACCTGATTATGGAAGGTTTAAAACGAATTGTTACAGGAAGGTTTTTGGAAACTTTTGCAGGTTTTCTAACAATCTTAGCCGTATGTAATTTGAATATTGCGCGCGAGAATGCAGATGAGAAAAGGGCGTAATCTGAATCTGACAAGCTCCTCCAGTAATCTATACATAACTTGGTCTTGCATTTACTGGAAGACTCACTGAAAATCCGGTCAGGTCCCCATTCTTCAATAATATTAGTGTTATGGTCTTCTCTGATAAAATAGCGGTAAGAAAATGTTTCTCCAGGTTCCACGTCAAAAGTGAAAGTCCATATTCCTGTTCCCGGATCGGTTATCTGCATTTTTGCTGCACTATCCCTATTCCCTTTACCGAGCGCAATGTGAGAGCCAGAAATCATTACTTCCTGACCGAAATAGGTCCGATACTCAATCTGAAATTGTACCTGCATTTTCATTCATTTTTCAGGCATTGAAATTATAAATATTTCCTTCTTGTGCCTTTCATTAGCCGGAAAATTCGAAATAACGGTTACGCGCAAATTTGACTTATGTCTTTTGTTATCAGCAGGCAAAAAACAAGGGTATTTCAAAAGTCTGAAACACCCTTATAATTATTTGTGTCTCATTAAGAGACTTTTTTAAACGCTTAATTCACCAATTTAAAATAGTTGTAATATAATCACATTTCAAAGCTAGAACCTGTCACGGGGTTGATACTTTGTGTGTAACAACTTATGAGACAATTCCCCCAATGGCTGTTTTAGGAAATCCCTGTAGAGTTTAA
>DLXM01000179.1 GCA_003448835.1 Bacteroidota bacterium
TCCTGAATATGCGGTAACACGGACCGGAGACACGGTCGTTGTGCAGAAATAAGACCATGAAAACGCTCAAAAACGTACTACAACTATGTGTGATATTTGTTGTGCTTCAATGGTCATCTAAAGTTGAAGCACAGAGTTTTATCACAGATAATGGAAGTGCAGTATTTACATCTACTGCGCCACTTCTTGAGTTTAAAGGTACTAGCGAACACCTAAACGGTTTGATTAATTTTTCTGAAAATCTGGTCGATTTTTACCTTGATCTAAATACGCTTGATACCGGAATAGATTTAAGAAATCGTCACATGCGTGAATCTTATCTGGAGACTGCAAAATTTCCATTTGCAGAATTCACCGGAAAGATTGAGTCTAATCCGGATTTTAGTAGAAATGAGCCCCAACAGATTGTTGTTATTGGTTCATTCAAACTTCATGGGGTTCAAAAACAAATTACCGTTCAAGGAACAATCACCCCACATGCAGATGGTACAATCTCTATCAATGCTGAGTGGGAAGTCCTCCTTGAGGATTACAAAATCAAACGACCCCGCGTTGTTTTTTATGAGCTTAGTGATACTCAAACAATTACAATTGATACTAAACTTAATCCACATTCACCATAAACATCATAAAATTATGTTTAAAGTTATACTGAGTTTTGTCCTTTGCCTTATACTTACAGACATCTCAACAGCACAATTAGAACGACGCGTGGTAAATTTGGATCGTGTAGTCGAACAAACTTTCATGGCTCCAAGAAATATCAATTTATTAACTATTCAACACCTTGGTAAATCAGAATTTCATTATTCAATAATGCACACTTTCGGATTCATCAATTCCGGATATCAGCATTTCTGGGGAATAGATGATGGTGCGAATATTCGACTGAGTTTTGAGTATGGTGTTTCAGATGATTTTTCAATGGGAATCGGTAGGTCGAGTTTTGATAAAATTGTAGATGTTTACTTTCGATATCATCCAATTAAACAGAAGATGGATGACTCAATGCCGGTTTCGTTGTCGTTTAGTGGTGGACTTGGAATAAATACCAGTGAACTCGGATACATTGAACAACTTGGATTAGAGGGGTATTCTATATCTGATCGAGCCAATTTTTATTTTTCAACCTTAATCGCCCGAAAATTTAATGACCTATTTAGTCTTCAGCTATCACCAACAGTTGTTTACTTCAATCGAACAGGGAATGAAATTCGTGTCGAGGACCCAAATCAACAATTATACTTAAGCACCGGTGTTTCATCACGATACAAAGTCACTCAACGTTCTGCTGTAACGCTACAATTTATACCTGCAATATCAGGCGAGCGTTCAAATCATAACTTCGCAATTGGTTATGATATTGAGACTGGCGGACATGTGTTTCAATTATTCTTTACTACCTCCCAGGCACTAAATGACTCTTACTTAATTGCAGGAGAAAATGGTCAACTTTCTGAACGAGAATTCAGATTCGGATTCAATATCAATCGGTTATTTCAATTGGGGCGTTAAATAATAAAAGCCCGATGGATTACTCTATCGGGCTTTTTAATTTGCAAGTAGTGAAGCCTTACGTCTTCAGTTATTGTTTAATTTTTATGATCCTGGTAGTTAATTCTTCAAAAAGTTACGAAGCACTGTTTGAAGAATACCACCATTTCGATAATAATCAATTTCAACTAAGGTGTCAATACGACTATTAGCCTCAAATTGAACCTGAGTACCATCTGATTTCACGGCTATAACTCTGATTACATCTTTTGGTTTAGTTTGATCACCAATTTCAATGTTGAAAAATTCAGTTCCGTCAAGTCCTAAAGTTGTAGGATTCTCACCTGCTTTGAACTGCAACGGTAAAACACCCATTCCAACCAGATTACTTCGGTGAATACGCTCAAATGACTCAGCAATCACTGCCTTAACACCTAATAAGTTGGTTCCTTTGGCAGCCCAGTCACGTGACGAGCCTGTACCGTACTCTTTTCCGGCAATTACAACCAGTGGAGTGCCCGCAGATTGATACTGCATTGATGCATCATAAATAGATGTCACTTCACCTGTGGGGAAATAAGTTGTAAATCCACCTTCTGTTCCCGGAGCCAATTGATTTTTCAACCGGACATTCGCAAATGTTCCGCGTGTCATAACCCGGTCATTACCACGACGTGATCCATAACTGTTGAAATCAATTTGCATCACACCATTATCATTTAAAAACTTTCCGGCAGGGGAATCTTTTTTGATATTACCGGCAGGCGAAATATGATCAGTTGTGATTGAATCACCAACTTTTACTAACACCCGCGCACCCATAATACTTTGAATCGGGGATGGATCCGTAGACATATTTTCAAAAAATGGCGGCAACTGAATATACGTTGATGCATCATTCCATTCGTATAAATCACCNNAACAAATCGGGACGAACCGCATTATCCAGATGTTGCAAGATCTCATCAGTTGTTGGCCAGATATCACGTAAATAAACATCTTGTCCATTTGTGCCTTTGCCAATTGGATCGGTAGTCAAATCAATATCAACTGTACCGGCAAGCGCATAAGCAACGACCAATGGTGGTGATGCCAGATAATTTGCTTTCACATTTTGATGGATCCGGCCCTCAAAATTACGGTTACCGGAAAGAACACCAGCAACGATAAGATCCCCTTCTGCAATTGCTTTATCTACAGCTTCAGGTAATGGACCGGAATTACCAATACAAGTAGTACATCCATATCCAACTAAATTAAATCCAATTTGATCTAAATATGGCGTGAGCCCCGCTTCATTCAAATATTCTGTAACGACACGAGATCCCGGTGCCAATGAAGTTTTTACATAAGGTTTGACCTTGAGTCCAAGCTCAACAGCTTTTTTAGCTACAATTCCGGCACCTAACATTACAGACGGATTCGAAGTATTGGTACAGCTTGTAATTGCAGCAATAACTACATCCCCGTGGGTCATTTCCAGTGTCTGACCATTTTGGTAAACACCTTTATTAGCCAGTTTTTCCTGAGTTAAAGAGAATCCTTTAGTAGCTTCTTTGGATGTAAGTGCATTCTGAAATGCTACCTGCATATTCGAAAGTGCTACCCGATCCTGCGGGCGTTTTGGTCCGGCGAGTGATGGCTCAACAGTAGAAATATCCAGATGCAGGGTATCGGTAAAAATTGGATCTTGAGTATCGGCGGTTCTGAACATTCCCTGAAGTTTGTAATAACGCTCAACGGTTTCCACAGTTTCTTTTGAGCGACCTGTGCGGGTCATGTAACGTAAAGTCTCATCATCAACCGGGAAAAATCCGCACGTTGCACCGTATTCAGGTGCCATGTTTGCAATAGTAGCACGATCTGGAAGTGACATATTTCCGAGTCCTTCGCCATAAAACTCAACAAATTTACCAACAACACCTTTTTTACGGAGCATTTCGGTCACGGTCAATGTAAGATCAGTAGCTGTGACTCCTTCCTTCAATTTACCGGTTACTTTAAATCCGATAACTTCAGGGATGAGCATATAAATTGGCTGGCTCAACATAACTGCTTCCGCCTCGATTCCTCCAACGCCCCAACCCAGGATTCCAAGTCCGTTGATCATCGTTGTATGTGAATCAGTTCCCACCAATGAGTCGGGATAAACAACATTCATATCATCTTCAGGTCGGCTCCAAACACCTTTTGCAAGATATTCGAGATTTACCTGGTGGACTATACCACGTGCCGGTGGTACCACACTGAAATTTTTGAATGCTTTTTGTCCCCATCGCAAGAATTCATAACGCTCAAGATTTCGTTCAAATTCCATATTTTTGTTATGCATGAACGCAAACTCTTGCCCAAACATATCTACCTGGACCGAGTGGTCGATAACAAGATCGACTGGTACTGTGGGGTTAATTTTTTTAGGATCGCCACCCATTTTTGCCATTGCATGACGCAACGCAGCGAGATCAACAACAGCCGGAACCCCGGTAAAATCCTGCAAAACAACACGAGCGGGTTTAAATGGAATTTCAACATCAGCCGGATTGTATGGGTCATATGATGCTAAACGCGCCACATCATCTTCAGATACAACGTACCCATCACATTCGCGAAGTACCGATTCTAAAAGAACCTTTATTGTAAAAGGCAGACGATGAATGTTACTGAAACCTTTATTTTGAAGTGCATCCAGACTGTAATAATATGCTTTCCCGCTGCCCGTATCGAATACCTGACGGGTTCCCATTTTGTTTTTGCTCATAATAATAATTTAAAGGGGTTCGGATTTCCTGATCTTTTCTAGACCCGCAAGATACTAAAAAAATGCTAAAATTTGGCACTTGAACACACCCATAACCATGTATTTCAAGCATTTTTACTAAAAAATTTAACTACTTACTGATTTATTTGATCCATACTCTATTATTTCAAATCAAAAATAAGTGTGGGCGGAAATCAATTTGTATATTGCGCTTAAATTTATCCGGAAATCTAAATATTCGTGTCTATTGAGCTTAACAGTTGCCCTTTTTGTCACATCAGCGTTGCTATTGATTAGCATTTTTACCAGCAAACTATCAACAAAGTTTGGGGTTCCTGCGCTATTGATTTTTCTGGGAATTGGTATGCTGTTTGGCTCAGATGGACTAAAATTAATAAACTTTGAGGATTATCAGTTTACTCAAACGCTCGGAATCATTGCCCTTATCTATATACTTTTCTCGGGTGGACTCGATACAAAATGGAAGAAAATTCGTCCTATAATTGGCACCGGGATTATCTTATCTACCGTTGGGGTTCTGCTCAGCGCACTTATTGTAGGCGTTCTTGCTTCCTATGTGCTGGGAATTGAATTGATTGAAGGGGTCTTACTTGGTGCTATCGTTTCATCAACCGATGCTGCAGCTGTTTTTTCTGTACTTAGATCAAAATCAATTGGATTCAAATACCGGTTACAGGAATTGTTTGAATTTGAATCAGGCACGAATGATCCGATGGCAATCATTTTGACAATTGGCATCATCCAATATATAACAACCCCCGAAACGAGTGGCTGGAGTTTTGTGTGGATGTTTATTTTGCAGATGGGTGTTGGGTTATTGGCTGGCTTTATTCTTGGTAAGGCAATTACCTGGATTACAAATCATATAGATCTGGGGTATGATGGATTATATTCGGTTTTGGCACTTTCGTTTGTCCCCCTGATTTATTCGATAACAGATTTCCTGGGTGGAAGTGGCTTTTTAGCAGTTTATTTGGCCGGATTAGTGATGGGAAACTCCGTATTCGTGCATCAGAAAAGTTTGATGAGTTTTTTCGACGGACTTGGTTGGTTGATGCAGATTGTAATGTTCTTGACGTTGGGACTATTGGTGAATCTTGGGGATGTGATGGAAATAGCAGGGCCTGGATTAATCATAGCAATTATATTGATTCTGGTTGGGCGTCCGATTAGTGTCTATTTAAGTATGATGTTTTCGGGATTCAAATTTCGAGCAAAAACGATGGTAGCATGGGTTGGTCTCAGGGGGGCCGTACCTATTATTATGGCGACATTTCCGTTGGTAGCCGGACTCGATCATGCACAATTAATCTTTTCAGTGATTTTCTTTGTCGTTGTTACCTCTGTGGTTATTCAGGGTACGACAATTCCTTTATTCGCCCGATGGTTGCATGTTGATTCACCAGTTAAACTTAAAACCCGATATCCAATTGAACTGGAACCATCAGTCGATACGAAGACCGCATTAAAAGAAATTCAGATTGAAGAGGGTGATTTCGCATTGAACAGGCAAATTCTGGAATTGGGACTTCCTGACAATGTGTTAATTACACTAATAAACAGAGAAGGAAAATTCATGGTCCCAAGAGGCAATACCGTAATTCGGGACCATGATAAGTTGCTCATTCTAACTGATCATGAGAGTGTAAGGGAAATCAGATTGCTAATCAAACACAAGAGCGCAGTCTAGAAACTTACAATTAAAAGTGCCATATAAAACGATACTCCCTATTAAATACGCTACTAAGTTTTCCTCTTTTTAAAGTAAAACTTAATAGCGATTTCATCTCATTAACATAAACGCAGCTTATGCGCCTTTTGCCAGTTCGAACCTGCGGGAAACTTCTTCCCAATTCACAACATTCATAAAAGCTTCGGTATAAGCGCCACGCCTGTTCTGATATTTGAGATAGTATGCATGTTCCCAAACATCTACCATTAGTAGAGGAATATTTGACCAGGTTGACATATCCTGTTGTTTTTCAACTTGATGAATGATAAGTCGTTGTCCGACAGGTTCCCATGCCAGGATTCCCCATCCACTACCTTCAACTGCATTGGAAGCAGCTAAAAAGTGTGCTTTGAATGCGTCAAAACTGCCAAAATCTTTATCGATTTGGGTTTTCAGTGCTGCATTTTGGGGTAGTCCACCGCCATTTGGTGACATCACCGCCCAGAAAAGGGTATGCAGATAATGTCCGCCGCCATGAAAACTTACTTCTCTGGACCAGTGTTTAACAAGACTGTAATCTCCATTCGTGCGTGCTTCCTGAAGTTTTGAAAGAGCATTATTCAGACCATTGACATATCCCAGATGGTGGATCCCATGATGAAGTTTCATCGTCTGTTCATCAAGATGGGGTTCCAGGGCATTATAATCATACGGAAGGTCCGGAAGTGTGTAGTTTCCGTGATTATCTACCATAGGCAATGTTGATAATGCAGCAAGTGTCGAGTTATTGAGTCCAGGTAAGCCGGAAGTGATTTCAGATGCCTGAACGGAGTTCATCATACCTGCGGCACCAAGAATTGCGGCGCCACCTAATGTTTTTTTCAAATATTCGCGTCGGTCCATAATTAAATAGTTATAAGCTTTTGGGTTGAATTACTGTTGATTTAACGAAAGACAAGTAAACGTATTACCTTTAATTCTATCATTGAGATCATGTTACAAGGATAAACTAAATAATGTGTAACATCATTCCGATGGATGAAAGTATGAATCTGAGAAGTGTATTTCGAGCTTAAAATTCAGATTATCATTATTTAACAAGAGGAAGTGATTCAAAACATTTTATAAAACATTTTCTATTGCCAATAGTTTTATTTCCCCGTATATTTCCTGACTACACGTAAATTCATAAAAAGTACATATCCGTGGATACTAATAGCTTTAAAACATTTTCGGCGAAGCCTTCGACCATCGACAAACAGTGGGTTGTCGTTGATGCTGAAGGCCAGGTTTTGGGACGACTTGCCTCACAAGTAGCAAGTATACTCAGAGGTAAAACCAAACCTACCTTTACGCCGCATATGGATACCGGAGACAACGTTATCATTATCAATGCTGAAAAGATTCGTCTTACAGGCAAAAAAATGACTGACAAGCAGTATTTCCGTCACACCGGTTATCCGGGTGGTGTGAAATTAACGACTCCAGAGGAATTGATGGAAAAACACCCAACACGCGTGGTTACCATGGCGGTTAAAGGGATGCTTCCAAAAAATTCACTTGGACGTGAACTGCTGCGTAACCTGCGTGTTTATGCAGGACCGGTACACCCACACACAGCACAACAACCAGAAAAAGTAACTCTCTGAAACCCTGATGGCACAGATCAACGCAATCGGCAGAAGAAAGACGTCTACAGCACGCATATACCTCAAGCCAGGCAAAGGTGAGATCCGGATTAACAATCGTTCATTGGTTGAATTCTTCCCTCTTCTTTCACACCAAAACATCGTAACCCAACCATTTCGCGTAAGTGAAACAGAAGGTAAATTCGATGTTCTTGTGAATGTTAAAGGTGGTGGATTCAGTGGCCAAGCCGGAGCGATCTCTTTGGGCATTGCACGCGCACTCGACGAACACGACAACGAGCTGCACGGCAAATTGAAAAGCGCTAGCCTCTTCACACGTGATGACCGTATGGTTGAACGTAAGAAGTATGGACGTCCTAAAGCCCGTAAAAGATTCCAATTCTCCAAGCGTTAATACCGCTTGTTCAGGATATACCATTGATCTTGTGCCACCCCGGATATACTCAGGGGTGGCCATTTTCTGTAGGGCATCCTGATGAAATAAATAAACAATCTCACATACATCGTGACTTTGAGCCAGAGTGTTCTGAAATTTTTCAGAATTGGTTCTTTGGAAGATCGATGTAGCGGATAACAACTCAAATATATACTTATCATGGCTCAAGCAGCATCAATTGAAGAATTATTGAAAGCTGGTGCCCATTTTGGTCACCTAACCCGTCGATGGAATCCAAAGATGAAAGAATTCATCTTTATGCAACGTAATGGAATCCACATCATCGACTTGAAAAAAACCCACGCACTACTACAAGAAACTCTCGATGCAATCGGGAAAGTTGCGCGTTCAGGTAAAAAAATCCTTTTTGTCGGTACAAAAAAACAAGCTCAGGAAATTGTTCGTAACGAAGCTATTCGTTGTGGAATGCCGTTTGTGACACACCGCTGGTTGGGTGGAATGCTCACAAACTTCAGCACCGTACGTAAAAGTATTGCTCGTATGGAAGAAATCAACAAAATGCGTGTTGATGGTACTTACGAAAACATCACCAAGAAAGAGCGTTTAATGCTCGATCGTGAGTTTGAAAAACTCGAAAAAGTAATGGGTGGTATTTCAGGTATCGGACGTGCACCGGGTGCAATTTTTGTTGTTGATATCGTTAAAGAAAGTATTGCGATTAACGAAGCAATGAAATTGAACATCCCGATTTTCGCAATGGTTGATACAAATTGCGATCCGGATATCCCAGATTATATTATCCCAGCCAATGACGATGCTGCTAAAGCAATTCAATTGATCACAGCAAATGTTGCTGATGCAATTATTGAAGGTTCAGCTGAGCGCGAAGTCTTTGAAGAAGAGCAGGCTGTTATGGAAGCGATGGAGAAAAAAGATACCGAAATTAAGGTTGAAGAAGATGCTTCCGAAGGACAACGAAGACGCCGTAGAAGAGGCGCTGGTGGTGCCGGACCAAATGCAGGTCAAGGCGGCGGTGGCGGCGGACGTGGTCCACGCAGAAATTAATTTCTGATTATACGACAGCTGTCTACCTATTTTGCCGACAGCTGTCAGTTTTATATTATTAAGTTCACTCAAAATTATTCGATTCATGAGTATTACAGCATCAGACGTAAAAAAATTGCGCGAAATGACCGGCGCCGGTATGATGGACTGCAAAAAAGCACTTGCAGATGCAAATGGTGACTTTGAAGCAGCAGTAGAATATCTCCGTAAAAAAGGTCAAAAAGTATCTGAACAACGAGCAGACCGTGACGCTAACCAAGGTGTTATTGTTACGATCATTTCAGCAGACAAGAAAAAAGCAGTTGCACTTGAATTAAATTGTGAAACTGATTTCGTTGCCAGAAATGAAGATTTCGTGGCTCAAGCTGAAAAATTTGCTAAAGTTGCCTTTGATGAGCAAGTATCTGATGTCGATACATTCAGAACTCTCAAACTCGAAGGTCTTGAAATTGGTGAGCATCTAAAAAGTATGGTTGGAAAAATCGGTGAAAAAATCGATGTCCGACGTATTGAGCTGATGAATTCAGACGGCATCATTCTTTCATACATCCATCCAGGTGCACAATTAGCCGTTTTGGTTGATTTTGCCGGTGAAGTTGACGCTGAAATTGGTAAAGATGTTGCAATGCAAGTTGCAGCTATGAATCCAATTGCGGTGAATAAAGAAGATGTTGACGCTACTGTTCTCGATAAAGAACTTGAAATCGCTAAAGAGCAATTGATCAACGAAGGTAAACCAGTTGAAATAGCTGAAAAAGCTGCACACGGTAAAGTTCGTCGTTTCTACGAAGAACGCGTTTTAAACGAACAAAAATTCGTTAAAGACTCCAGTGTTACTGTTCGGGATTATCTGAAAAGTAAAGGAGCACCGGCAGTGGTTGCTTTTGTACGAATTCAACTCGGCGATAACTAATTTATTTCGATCTAAAAGGCTACTTCGGTAGCCTTTTTTTTGTCTGTTATTTTTTCCCTGCATTTTTTTACCTTTGATAAACCACATCATCATCCCAACTTCATGAAACCGTACAAAAGAATCCTACTCAAATTAAGCGGCGAAGCATTATTAGGCGAACAAGGACATGGAATAGACGGAATTGTCCTGGAACAATATGCCACCGAGATTAAAGCAGTCAGTGATAAAGGAGTTGAGGTTGCAGTAGTGATCGGTGGAGGGAATATTTTCCGAGGCGTTAAAGGCGCAACTCAGGGAATGGATCGGGTCCAGGCCGACTACATGGGCATGATGGCAACCATGATCAATTCAATGGCTTTGCAAGATGCATTAGAGCGCAAGCAAGTCCAGACCCGCCTCATGTCTGCAATCCGAATGGAACAAATTGCAGAACCGTACATCCGTCGTCGCGCAATTCGCCATCTTGAAAAAGGACGCGTCGTCATTTTTGGTGCAGGTACCGGAAATCCATATTTCACAACCGATACAGCTGCATCACTCCGAGCCATTGAAGTTGAAGCTGATGTGATTTTAAAAGGTACCCGGGTTGACGGAATCTACGATTCTGATCCAGAAAAAAATCCAGATGCTAAAAAATTCGAAACCATTACCGGTGATGAAGTCCTGAGACACCGCCTGACAGTAATGGATCTCACTGCGTTTACCCTCTGTCGCGACAATGCTACTCCTATTATCGTCTTCGACATGAACAAAAAAGGCAATCTCATGAAAGTTGCATTTGGCGAGCATGTTGGATCTCTGGTGACGTGGGATTAAAGTCGGAGTGAAGGCGAGAAAAAGAGAAAAAGTGCAGGCGTGAAGGCGAGAAATAAAGTAACTTGGAGGTCAATCAGGTGAAAATTATGAAACTTGTAGTCGTATTCATTTGCATGTTGATAATAATGCATCAGCCATTGTTAGCCCAAACAAATTCTTTAGAACTGGAATCAGAAAATGGATTATTTGATTTCAAACTTATCGAAGAAATCGTTCTACTGGAAAACTTGGTCCCGCAACCGGTCAACATAAACCATGTTGCATTCGATGAGAATTATATTGTAACAGGATCACTCCTTCAGTCAGTAGTTATTCTTTACGACAGAAAAACCGGTGAACAACTGAACTTGATTGGCCGGTCAGGTGACGGACCATTCGAATACCAAAGAGTTACCCACATCCAGCTTGTCAACAATAAGATTTATTTAAATTGTGCCGAAAATGGACTGATTGCTTATCAATTGGATGGGAAAGGTATATCTCAGGTCATCTATCCTTCCCAATTTGTGTCAAATTTCTATGTGGATGACTCAGAAAACGTGTTTGCAGTATATAACAACCAAAGTGATGACAATTTTTTTATAGATATCTTTGACTTTGATGGACAAAAACAGAGTAGCAACTTAGGAGTAGGTAACGATAACGAAAGGTGGCTTAGTCCATTTACAAATGGTGGTGGGATTTATTTAGACACTCCGAACCTGATTTATGTATTGAAAGACGAAAATAAAATTGTCCGTCATAATATCAACACCGGTGTATCCGAATCCGTTACCTTGAAAAATGAAAGATTCAAATCACCACCTCTCACAAAAAGCAGTGAACAAATGCGGTCTGATCCGACAGCTTTATTTGATTTTATTTTAAATCGAAGCATGGGATCCAGTCTGTACAAGTATGAAAATTATTACTTCCACGAGATTGATCATCGCGATAAACAGACATCAAACTATAGTGAGTTTCAAATATTGAACGACAATTTTGAACAACTAGATTCAATTGTGATTGATAATCCCACAACAAAACTACTCAACGAGTTTTCGTTAAACTCCTTTAAAAATCAGATCGCATATTTCAGGGCGGATGAAGTGACTGATCGAAACCTACTCTTTATCGTTGAGATCAACAAAAAGTGATTGATTAAGCAGTGAGGTAGCAACATCAGAAGGTGGCAACTGTGTCGATGATAAGTTTATAAATGAAGTGATTCAACGTTGGGAGTTGAAAGCTTTATCCATTGAAAAGTACATAATTTTCAATATTTGCCATTTAACGGACCTTTTTCATACTTAATTCATACCTTTTTCAATACTGTTCCGGTTTTCAAAATACATTTTAAGCAGTAGCTTTATTCAAGTCGCATGTGACAATTTTAAACCCGCAAATTAAAAAATGAACAGGATTATTATGAAAAAAGCACTCACTCTGGTATTAGGAATTCTATGTATGACATCGGTTCTTTATGGACAAACCAATGATTCGTCGGACAGTTCTTCCTCGATGAATCTAAATCGAACCATTCATTTTGAAAACGACTCAAATCCTGAAGAAATCAGCATCACAATTGATCCAAATACAAAACTCTTTGAATTGATGATAAGTAGTGTAGTTACAACTGGAAAACTGACGATCGAACTCTATGATGTAAAAGGAGTTAAACAAGGAAATATATCTGTTGGAACTCAATTGGATGCAGATAAAAAAGAACGAGTTAACGGAAATATCAGAAAGTCGTTAAAAGAACCAGAGGCCGGGATCTGGACGATTAAAATAATCCCGACCAAAGCTAATGGATCGATTCAAATTCAAACAACCATTTTAAATTAGTTTATTTTAAGATGGTGATAAAGAATCTGCTGTTTACCGCACTGATAATTTTTTCAGGTTCTACTCTTTTTGCAGAGCAATCTCAAAACGAAGGAACCCTTTTCGGCAACCTGAAATTAGACCAAAGTTGGGATTCGAAAATTTATCTATCCTATATCCCAACTTTTAATGATATGTATATGATATCAACCGATATGATCATATCCGAAACATCCATTAGTCCCGAAGGTGATTTTGAGTTTGATCTAAGTTTTTTACCTGACGAAAATCATATTTTAAGGCTTCATATTACAAAAAAAGAAGATGCTCCGGCATCCCTTGTGATTGGCGGTAATGATGAAAATCACCTTTTTTTAATTGCAAATCGCTATTCAGTTATCGAGTTACAGGCGTTTGCATACCAACCTCCTCTCCGGCATGTTAATTTTAGCCATTCTAATCAGCAAATTGAATTCCATAAAATTACATCCATCTACAATCACGCAGATAGTATTGCTTCAGGAAGCAGTGCAGCCAAAAGACGGTTCATTGAAAATAAATTGTATGAAGAATTAATTGCCATAGCTGACACCAGTTCAAATCCTTTGATATCTTTGTACGCTATTTACAAAGGCAATTTCGAGTCTAATTATTCCGGAAATATGGATTTTTACCGGAATTACTCGAAAAAATGGAACCATGAAAAAAGTGCTTATTTCCAAGCTTTCAGAAAACAAATAAACGATCCATCGGTAAATCATAACATTATACTAATAGCATTTATATCTATATTCATATTTGCACTAGGATTCTTTATCGGTAAAAATTATCCTATTAAGAAAAACAAATTCAAGAATTTGAGTATTCAGGAGAGAAAGATATTCGATTTGCTAAAAAAAGGCGCTACAAATCAAGAGATTTCAGATGAATATAACATTGAAGTCAGCACGGTAAAGTCTCATGTCAGTAGTATTTTCTCAAAACTCAAAATAAAATCCAGAAAAGAAATCATGAATATTAAAGACTGATTCCATTAGAACCCGCTTTCTCTCCTTCTCTCCTTCACTTTTTCGCTTGGCTTCGCCTGCACGATTTCCGTCCAAAGACCGCGTGCTTTACAAGCACTTGTGTTTGGCCTTCAATTCACTTCTTCCCCTCTTCCCCCATTCACCCACGATTCCCCTTTCCTGAGTCTTTAGTTATGTGTAAATTCCGCTATTATAAAACAGTCCCGAAATTTGATACACGATTATGGTAGAACAGCTCAATGAATTTATTGAAACCGCCGAACTCGAAATGAATGAAGCCGTCGACTTCCTCAAAAGAGAACTCTCTCACTTACGCGCAGGAAAAGCAAATCCCGTGCTTTTGGATGGAATAAAAGTCGAATATTACGGTTCAATGACTCCTCTGAGTCAAATGGCTTCGGTTACGGCACCTGACCCACGAATGCTCGTCATTACTCCCTGGGACAAAACAACGATCCCATTGATCGAAAAAGCAATCCTGGCTTCCGGACTTGGTCTGAATCCTTCAAACGACGGAATTATAGTTCGGGTTCCATTACCAATCCTGTCTGAAGAACGACGTAATGAGTTGGTTAAAGTCGCCAAGGAAGTCGCCGAAAGAGGCCGCGTCAGTGTGCGAAATTCGCGAAGAACCGCGAACGATCATATCAAAAAGAAAGTAAAAGACGACTCACTCCCGGAAGACTCCCGTTTTGAAGCTGAAGATATCATTCAAAAACTGACCGATAAACATATTGAAATGATTTNNCGCTCAAACACAAAGAAAAAGACATTCTTACTGTTTAAATATTAGCATCGAATCGGGAATCAACAATCCCGATGACGAAATCCGGCATGGACCAAATTTACATGCCATTTAAATTATTTTATGTACCTGGCAGAACTCGAACTGCATGGTTTTAAAAGCTTCGCTCAAAAAACCTCAGTTAAATTTGGGAATGGAATTAC
>DLXM01000265.1:0-1186 GCA_003448835.1 Bacteroidota bacterium
CGCGATTATCTCACCGACTTGTTCCCGATTTTAGAACTTGGGACATCAGCTAAAATGCTTTCAATTGTTCCATTGATGAACGGTGGTGGACTTTTTGAAACAGGTGCCGGTGGATCTGCACCAAAACACATCCAACAGTTGATCGAAGAAGGTTACCTGCGATGGGATTCCCTGGGAGAATTTTTGGCGCTGGCGGTTTCGTTAGAACATTTGGGACAAACATTCAATAATAAACGGGCTTTGGTGCTCGCGGAAACTTTAGATGAAGCTACCGGTAAGTTTCTGGATAATGATAAGTCCCCGGCCAGACGAGTTGGACAAATCGATAACAGAGGATCACACTTTTATCTGGCGATGTATTGGGCTCAGGCACTTGCAGCTCAGAATAAAGATGAGGCGTTGCGGGACTCATTTACTCAGGTGGCAAAAACCTTTGAAGAAAATGAAGCTCATATCAATGCAGAATTGATTGGGGCACAGGGTCAACCACAAGACATCGGTGGATATTACCATCCTGACTCGGAAAAAACTTCAAAAGTAATGCGTCCAAGTAAAACGCTGAATGCTATTCTGGATGGTTTGAAATAATTAATGAGGCCGGTTTACCCGGCCTTTTTTTTAGTCATAAACTTCTCAATCAAATCATCACTCAAGGGTTATTGATTATGGTTAGTGCTCGTCAGTTAAGGCTGAAGACACTACCATTAAATCAATAGGATTCATTCTGTTTAGATGCAATTTTCCGTCTTTCGAGCAAAAAGATTACGAAAATTACCCCGATTCCAACCAACATCATTACACCGGCAAAGACGATTGAATTTTGTCCATTATGGAGTCTTGCATCACTGCCTGCTTTCGACCACAACGGAATAAATGGTTCACTGTGAATCAACTTTTGTTTCACAGTGAGAATTTCAACTGTTTCCGAAGACTTGGATGGTGGTCCTAGTTTTTTGTATTCGGGTTTTAGTGTCGATTCCGGATTTGTCTGTAATTCCTGAATAATTGGATCGTTAAAATCTACTTGTTCAGTTCGAATAGATTCTGAATACTCACGATCCTGAAATGGCCAGATTACGTACAATGAGCCTATCATAAATCCGACCAGGACACATAACGTGATTGCATAATAATGATGAAGTAACCACGACAATACCCTCGAAAACAACATGATTCCAATTACTAA
>DLXM01000265.1:1197-12598 GCA_003448835.1 Bacteroidota bacterium
TCGTACTTTCGAAGGATAAGCAGAATAAATGAGCCCGAAATTCCGGGTAAAATCATGGCTGTAATCGCAAGAGCTCCACTCAAAAATACAAACCACATTGCCTCGGGAGTATCGGTTGGCACCAATGTAACCACACGTAATCCAATTGCAGTACCCACAACTATCCATAACACATTCCCAACAGTGATTTTACCTAATCCTTTTAGAACATACCAAACTGAGCCAACAATCAATCCAAAAAACAATCCATAGACTGGTTCAGGATGTGTAAACATCAACTCCGGCAACTTGATGACCCGGGTTACAAACATTATTGCAGACAAAATACCGGACAACAAAACCACCAGAAAAAACCAGTGAACCTGATTGAAAACTTCCGAAATCTTTAGCGACAATAATGATTTTAACGTTTGAGTATCAACACTTTTAATTGCATCAATAAGGCGTTGATATATTCCTAAAATCAATGCCATGGTTCCACCACTAACCCCGGGGACAACATCAGCAGAGCCCATCATAAAGCCTTTTACAAACAATGATGGAATCTCCTTCGAAGTTGTAACATCTTTGAAATCCGAGGTTTCGTTTCCAGTTTTAATCATAATATTTCGAAAAATTTATTGGTACTTTTGGTCTTCTGGTTATCAATATCGAATTTAAAAAGCGTCATTGATTTCTTTATAGTGAACTAGGTCGCTGAAAAGATAAACTTAATTTAACTTTTGGGCATCGCATAATTATATTTCCGGCATGCACCGTTTTAAAAAGACAGTAAAAAAACTACGAAATCTCGTTTTTGGTGATAAAAATTACACACCTTTTATTTTGCTATCTACTGCAAGAACCGGTTCAAACCTTCTCAGATCATACTTAAATAATCATCCGGAAATTTTAGTAGATGATGAGATATTGAAAAAATTAAATAACCGGGATCATCGAAAGATCTTGGAATCCTGCTGGGGTCCTCAACCAAAGAACCTAAAAGCAGTTGGTTTCAAGCTTTTTTATGGTCACCCCTACGATGAAAAAGACAAACATTCATGGAAGACAATTCTTGAGAAACCTGATTTGCACATCATACACTTAAAGCGTGATAATGCAGTTAGATCCTTTATATCTGAGCGAATTGCTTTTTATAATGATGAATGGTTGAGTAATGATCAGGCGGAAAAGAGTGCTAAAGAAGCTATTTATTACAATCCTGAAAAGTTGCTTCGCAAATTAAATCAACTGGATGATGAAATGGCGTGGGCAGAAAATTTCTTTTCAGGCATCCCTAAAATTGAGGTTGAATACAACGAATTGACTCAAAAAAGAGATCAGACTATGAACCGGATCACAGAATTTCTGAATATTCAGGATGTCCCTGTAACAACGCCACTAAGACGTCAAAACCCGGAATCCATGAGCAAACTGGTGACAAATTGGGATGAAATCACCAGTGTACTCAAGGGAACAAAATGGGAAAAGTATCTAAACGATTAATCGTTTAAGGTCTCCAGGTAAGAGTTGGTTTGTTCGTAGCCTGTACGACTTTTTCAGTAGTCGATCCAAGGAACATATGACTCAAACCAGATCTTCCGTGCGTGGTCAAAACAATCATATCGGCATTGTCGCTCGCATAATCAGCAATTTCGTAATGAGCTGAAATCCCCTTGGTCACAACAATATTCAATTTGACTGACTTTTCGGTCCCACCACGTTTCGAAATAAGAAACAATCCGTTATCAGTTTGATTCAGTGACAGCGAAAATTCCGGGTATTTTTGCATCCACATATCAACGCGTTTCAGCAATTTTTCCTTAATTGAATCAATCTCATTTTTACCGGCTTCCCGTGCATCATTTTCAGAGAGTGAACCATAAAGTTCAACAACATGGAACAACGTTATTTCAGCCACAAGTGAATTCGCAAGTGATGCTGCACCACGAAGTGAATTAAAGGATAATTCGGAGTAGTCTGTCGGAACCAGAATATTATTGATTTCTTTTGGAACAAATCCGGAAGGAATTGCCAACACTGGAATTTTGGAGTTACGTACAACTTTTTCAGTAGTCGAACCCCAAAGTATATCACGTCCACCGGCACCGGTAGATCCCATAACAATTAAATCAGCATTCGATTCAGTCGCTTCACGAATAATGCATTCTGAAGGTTTGAGTTCAACTCTGGCCAATGTTTTACCACGTAAGTCCTCAGGGACAAACTGATTCATCTCTTTAACCAAACGCTCTTCGGACTCAGTAATTAAATGCGGGTAAACATCCTTATCCATGTCAAACGGCAACCCAAGTCTGCTAACGCTTTCATTCAAATACTTGAATACGGGGATTACGTGTAGCATATCGACCTTGCCACCATATTTTTTAGTAAGCTCAACAGCAAATGGATACGCATTCTGTGAAACAGGGGAAAAATCCGTAGCGACTAATATTCTATTCAGTTTTAACATGGCTTTAAAAATTAAATATGAAAGTTCTCAATCTAATTCCTTTCATCAATGGGACTCGAAATAATGGCTAAACTTTAAGTTTTATAGATATACAAAGTCTGCCAAAGTTCCTTATTAGAAAGTATAGATAAACGACATCCTAAACATAACATTTTATGTCAATTTATTAACGGGAAATTTCATAAAGTGACATAGAATTATGTAACTTCCCGATTATGAACAAAGGTCGTTACCAAAAACAACGCGAAGAACTTGTAAAAGTCCTTACAAAAAAAGGGATTAAACACGAGGACGTATTACGCGCCATAAGAACTATTCCCAGACACACTTTTGTTGACTCGGCACTTTGGGTCCGTGCTTACGAAGATATTGCATTGCCAATCGGGCTTCAGCAAACAATTTCGCAACCATTTACGGTTGCAAGACAAACTGAATTACTCGAAGTGAAATCCGGGCAAAAAATCCTCGAAATCGGTACGGGATCGGGGTATCAATGTGCAATTTTATGTGAACTTGGGACGGATGTTTACTCTATTGAACGGCATCGAGAGTTGTTCGAACGATCCAGGGATCATTTACGTGAACTTGGATATCGACCAACTTTAAAGTGTGATGATGGCACTTTAGGATGGAATGCCTATGCACCTTTTGATGGTATTGTGGTTACGGCAGGCGCTCCGGTTATACCCAAAGAATTGATCCGGCAGCTAGTTGTTGGTGGAAGATTGGTGATTCCTGTGGGGGATTCTGTTTCTCAAAAAATGCACCTGATTATTCGGGTCAGTGAGAATGAATATGATGAGCAAATCCACGAAGGTTTTAAGTTTGTGCCTCTTATTGGTAAAGATGGGTGGTAGGGGCTCGGGTGTGTCTATTTTTGCCACTACGCAACTCTCCGATGCCTCCGGCATCTCCGACTTGCTGAGGCGTCAAAAACAGACATCACCCTCACTTTGGTTGAAGATGACTAGCTGAGGCGCCAAAACAGACATCCACCCTCGCTATGGTTGAAGATGACTTGCTGAGGCGTCAAAAACAGACATCACCCTCACTGGGGATAAGATGAGGAAATCATGAGTAACTATTCTGAGCACAATTTAAACCAAACCTGATACATTGCCTCCGGCATCTCCGACTTGCTGAGGCGTCAAAAACAAACATCACCCTCACCTCGGTTGAAGATGACTTGCTGAGGCGTCAAAAACAGACACCACCCTCACTTTGGTTAAGATGACTTCAGGTAACTGCGGAGATACCTGCCGGGAAACAGTGTTACCATCATTAATTCGATTTCTTTTCGGTTGTTTTGTTTAGATTTCCCCGATATCGACACACTTTTGAGCGCATTTTGAGCCATTTTTTTTCGAATTCCTGAAACAGACAGCTTTTCAATGAATTCAAACAACTCATCTTTAAAATTTGATATCGTATTTCCATCAGCCCAACGTAATCGTTGCAATATCTTCATCAACCCATCCGCCAATAATTCTATCGGATATGCTTGTTGTTGAATTATTTCATCTACCAATCTCATATAAATGAAAAATCCATCCATCATGGAACTCAATCTGGACAAATCCGGCCTGACCGATTCCTTCCAAATGCGATAAAATATATCCGGATCAGCATCCACCTCTACCCTATAATTCGGATTTAATTGCAATGCACGGACATGAATTTCTGGGTCTTCTAATGCCGACATCCCGATGTTAAATCCCCCCAAAGCTTTTAGAAAATCAGAGCGCCAAATCGGTGAACTCACAGTCCAGGCAAAATCAAATCGCAAAAAAGCCTCTAAGTAATCCGGTTTGAAACTCGTCATCAACTTTTTCTCCAACCCAAAAGTTTCAACCTGAAAAACTGCAAAATCCAATGTTGAATGACTCTTCATGAAATCCACACGATGTTTCAAACAATTGACATCCATAAAATCATCTGAATCTAAAAAAAGGATAAAATCACCTTTAGCTGATGAAATTCCAATATTCCTGCATTGTGAAACACCTTTTGGACCCAATTCGCGTTTCAGACTGACAAATCTGGTGTCTTTTTGTACAAAATCAGCAACTATAGCACTACTTTCATCTGTAGATCCATCATCAATCAACAGGCATTCCCAATCCGGATACGTTTGATTACGCACCGAATCCAGCGTTTCTGCAATAAATTTTGCTGAATTGAAATATGGGATGATGATACTGACCATCAGTTTGTTTTGAATCGTTTGTGCATTGTATGATACCAGCCGAACGGTAATAAAGTAATAAAAAGTATCATGAACGGACTAAGATACATCCTGAATCGGGCATATCCTGAAGGTCCACCAAGAACCCATAAATACAGAAAAAAACAACCTAAAATGACCCCTACAACCGGATATTTCTTGCAAAGATGATAGAATCCTACAATAGTAAGCCCGAATATGAATAGAAGATATAAAAGGTGAATGACCATAAATGTGCTCATGGCAGGTTGCTGAGTAACCAAAGTTTTTATAGCACCCATAATTCCGTCTTTTGCAATCGTATTGGTCAATCCGATTTCTGTGGATGTTGATTCTGAAAACGTTCTGGCCGTGACCAAACGACCCGGATCAAATAACGTAATCGCCATTCCTCTCAAAATAGAACCTAAATAGACTACTTTATGGTTGGATAATATTTCTGAGGCAATTTCCGATTTTGCAGATGACAGTTCTGAAAAAGTGTACGTCCCGTGATTTGGATGTACCTCGTTGAAGCGATCCCGAATTAACTGCTGAGCTTCGAGATGAGTTATTCCCTCGACCTGAGCCAGGACAAAAGCACCGTGACCTGTCATCATATTCTCGGCCTGAATGGATGTGAATGCATACGTATCATGTTGCAAGTAATTCCGGTATTGCCAGGTATAAATCAAGGATTGAGCTGTCAATAAAAATAGTACTGCAGCCGTGAGCCACAACTTAGAATTCTGTATAAACCACTCCCGCTCAGACTGATTATCTGCATCGATAATCATTACTTTGGGGTCTTTAATTCTATTCCGATGCTTAAAAACATAAATCAGAAACAAAATCAAGATTAAAGCAGTCCCGGCTATCGGAGCATAAAGTGTAATCGGTTTAAAAAGTGTCGCCAGACCGAAAAAGAGCCCGGACAAAACCATCATTTGATGAACTCCATATCGGTGTATATCTAACTCCCCATCCCCGGGTAAATCTTCGTTTGAAAGTCGTGCGAGTGCAATAATCCCGAAATAAAGCCCGGCTAAAATCAATGGGACAAAATACGGTTCAGTTAAAATTTCCTTCGAATACATGATCCAAACGGGATCAATAACAAAAATCCATAAAGCAGCTTTCGCATGATAAAGACCAAATAAATGGATGAATAAAATCAGAAGTGATAGAGTACATAAACTCATCAAACCAGATAAGAATGCCATCATCCACGGACCCCAATTAGATCCAAAAACAGCATATATAATCCACATTACGCTTGGGTATCCGGGTGGGCGAATCATATCGGCGTACGGATCTGAGTCAATCGTAGCATATCCAGGTNNCAGAAACTCTCCCGTATCAAGCAACGAAAGTGCGTATTGTTCATACAAAGCCGAATCGCCGTTATAAATGCGCTCAGATTCCGGAAAAACGTACACCAACATAGCCAGTCGGGTGATGAAGACGGCCAGAAAAATCCATTTATAAGGTAAAAGTATGTCTCTGATTTGTGTAAATATCATGGGTAAAAGAACATGAATATCATTTCCGGGTATGATCCGGGTGAAAACGATTTAAAAACCTGTTACTATAGGAATTAAATTGCGTTGATGGACAAACGCGGTAATATATCTGGTAATCTGGACCGGGTTACAACGATTTATAAATCGGTTACTGATAGAATGCAATGAGTAGTTGAACAAATGTGTTTGGTAGTTTAGACCTGGTTATTATTGTGGTACTATTCGGATGTTGAACAAATGCGATTGTATGTTTGAAAATTTGATAAAGTATCATTAGGATACAATGCATCGTTAATCACTCAAAGTTAGTAGAATTAACCCAATTCTCCATTCAACATTTCTTAATTTTACTTTATCTTCTCAGATGCTGAATAACAAAAAGATTGCGATCGTACTCCCTGCTTACAATGCCAGTAAAACATTGGAGCGCACCATAAATGATATCCCAAAGGGATTTGTGGACGAAATTATACTGGTTGATGATTTCAGCTCCGACGATACCTACGATTTAGCCAAAAAACTTGGGTTAAATTGCACCAGACATGAAATCAACCTGGGTTATGGTGGAAATCAAAAAACATGTTATAATGCTGCGCTTAATTCGGGAGCAGATGTCATTATCATGCTTCACCCTGACTATCAGTACGATCCGAAATTGACCACGGCAATGGCTGCGATGATATCATCAGGTGTTTATGATGTAGTTTTGGGATCACGAATTTTGGGGATGGGAGCTTTAAAAGGTGGAATGCCGCTATATAAGTACATCGCGAATCGAATTCTGACATTGCTGCAAAACATACTGATCAGTCAAAAATTGAGTGAGTACCACACCGGATATCGTGCATTCAGCCGGGAAATCCTGGAAGATCACAAATGGGAACAAAACAGTAATGATTTTGTCTTCGATAACGAAATTCTGATCCAGTTACATCATAAAGGTGGACGATTCGGCGAAATTAGTTGTCCAACTCGATATTTCGAGGAAGCATCTTCGATAAGTTTTAGCCGATCAGTGAAATATGGATTCGGTGTGCTGGGAACCTCCATTCGTTATCGTTTGCACAAATGGGGTATTTTGAACTACCGTTTGTTATTGTAACTAAACGTATCTGAAGTAACGCTCAGTTATCAGTTGCACAACTCAACTCAGACGCGCCCGAAGCACCGTAACAAGTGACAAATACCTCGCGATTGCCTGGAAATTTTAACCGAAATTCTAACGCACTATGATCCATCAAATTAATTAGAATCAAAGCTAAACGTATGGCTTTCAAAAAGAGTGGCGAGTTTTATTCTTTCCTGCGGATAACCCAAATTGAGTCTCTTTTCAGTCCGTAGTAACTTGAAAACTCGTAGGCACGGAGCCTCTCGTATCCTGGAATTTCATTAAAAGAGATCGCATATTCATCCCCATCGACGTACCACCAGCTTTTTTCATGCATTCGTAGTGGTTGAATTGGAGCCGTTTTCATCCATGAATTGTACTCTGCACCCCCGTCAATTTCATTGGGTGAGATACCGGATTCAACTAGATCATTAATTGCCCCAAAACGAACACGATTCCATTCAAAACTGTCATTTGTGCCGGTCACGCCGAACAAAAAACTGGCTGTAAGCAATAAAATGGCGATCCATATTCCGATTTTAGGAACATTTGGCTGAATATTTTTAGGGTTGTAGATTTCAGAAATTTCAGCTTGATCATGGATTTTGTTAGTGGACTCATTTTTGTCGTTGAGCGTGATTTTGGATCTGGATACTAATTTTTTATCCACAACTGCTAAAAGTATCCAGACCAGGAGTGGTATGTGTAGTAATAAATAACGATCGAAAACAAATTGTCCGATGGATATGAATAGGGAGTATCCCACTAAAATCAAGATCATCCAGTAAACCGGATGGGCACCAATTCTGAATTTTGGGAATTTTCGAATGGCGTTCAAAACAGGATTCCAGCCGAGCAGGATCCAACCAGCCAGATTTAATAATCCAAGAATATGGATGATAATCCAAACTGGATATAAATCTCGTGAAAACTCTAATAATTCGTATGTGAAATCGATGGTCATTACGTGTCCCACGGTGTCATACTGCATCAAATGTGTGTATCGGGGATTCATCAAGATGTCACCACCCACCGCAGCACCCACC
Organism: Bacteroidota bacterium; assembly: GCA_003448835.1. GTDB lineage: Bacteria > Bacteroidota > Rhodothermia > Balneolales > HLUCCA01 > UBA11400. Next base: position 9,530 of record DLXM01000265.1, read on the forward strand.
CCAAGAACCACAACACCTGCCACCAACCACGCTCCCACGGGAAATCTTTGTTTCCGCATAGCTAAAACCACAAACGGCAATAACGGCAACAAAAACATCCCCAGATATTGCAACTGGATGAGACCATAATATCCGGCCCGAATCACCCACCAATCGCGCGATAAAATCCAGCTCAGGCTCGAAGCGCCATGATACCGTGTCGACAAAGCACCGACGTCAGACATCACCCACTCGTATCCAACCAATGTCAAAATCTGAACTCCGGCCAACATCAAAGCCGGAACCAACAATCTTCGCCGATTCGGTGCATCCATCAACAAAACCCACAAAAGAAACGACAACCCGACCCCCAAACCTGTTTGCCGGACCAGTACGATGAGAACGCCCAGCACCAATATCAAAGTAAAAATCACACCATCACGCAATCCCTCTTCCCCTTTTCGCTCGCTAAGCTCACGATGTCCGGCACTAGACTGCGCACTGTGTGCTTGTGTACTGCCTCCCATTCCCTCTTCCCCTTTTCGCTTGGCTGCGCCTGCACGATTTTCACTCCACTTCGTTCCATGATGTACGCCCAAAGACTGCGTGCTTTGAAAGCACTTGTGTTTGGTCTCCCATTCGTCGGTAGACTGCGTGGCTGACGCCACTTGTGTACCTCCTACAATTCCCCCCTTCACCTTTTCGCTTGGCTGCGCCTGCACGATGTTCACTCCACTTCGTTCCATGATGTACGTCCAAAGACTGCGTNNTTCTCTCCTTCTCTCCTTCACTTCCAACACCCCAACCACCATCCCCAGAAAAAGCACTGTAAACGGAATATCCGTCATAAAAGTATGGCTCAAATAAATCCAGAGCGGATTCGCAACCAAAATGAACGTCCCAATTAAGCGTAACGACACCGAACGCGTGAAAAATCCAGTGCCATAGTACATCACAAACGCGCCGATAAGACTCACAAGCAGCGTAAATTCACGCAAATTTTCCAGTGAATAACCGAATATCATCGACCAGCCAACCCCGGCAAAAAGATGAGCAACCTGAGTCATCGCAACCCAGTCAGAGATTTTCAACACTCCATCAAACAAAAAATCCGATACACCATGCGCATAAGCCCAATCATCGATCAACGGAAACTCCCCACGATGATCCACTACCATCAACATCAACACAAAAACAGCTAAAATGACGAAATATGGACGATATGACTTAAAAATCGAAGTCATAAAAGTCGCCCCGATATCATGCCAGACCCCGGAGTTTCATTTCCCATTTCCACGCACTAGAAGTCATGTCATCGATCGATCGTTGAGCTTTCCATCCAAGCACACGCTCAACTTTAGTCGTATCTGCCCAAATCTGCTCAATATCCCCCAAACGCCGCTCCACCTTCTCATAAGCCAACTTCTGCCCCGTACTCCGCTCAAACGACTCAATCACCTCAAGCACAGTCTGACCCACTCCGGTCCCCACATTGAAATACTCGACCTCATTCGGATGCTCCTGAAGCCACTCAATCGCTTTAACATGAGCATCGGCAAGATCAACAACATGGATATAATCCCGAATTGCCGTGCCGTCACGAGTATCATAATCATACCCAAACACTTTCAAAGGTGGGCGTAATCCGGCAGCGGATTGTGTAATAAATGGCATCAAATTCTGAGGTACTCCACGTGGAAGTTCACCAATCTCGCCGGACTCATGAGCTCCGACCGGATTAAAATAACGCAACAAAACCGTTCCAAGACCATCGTGGAGTCGTGTGTATTCATCCAGCATCATTTCAGCAATCAGTTTCGAATTGCCGTATGGAGTGATTGATTTCGTAGTTGGAGTAGATTCTGAAACCGGGACCAAGTTCGGTTGACCATAGACCGTACAACTCGAGGAAAAAACCAAATTGGGCACCTGAAAATCCTCAACTATACGCATCAGATTTATCAATCCTTTGATGTTATTTTCGTAATACACCAAAGGTTGTTCCATCGATTCATTTACAGACTTTTTAGCAGCAAAATGAATAACCCCATCAATCGGGGATTCCTGTTCAAAAATGCGAACCAGACTTGCCTCATCTAAGATATCAGTCTGGTAAAAAGGGATTTTATCATTAGTCAATCGCTCAAGAGCCGGAAGGACAGATAACTCAGAATTAGATAAATTATCAATTATAACTGCTTCATGGCCGTGTCGGTACAACTCCACAACCGTATGTGAGCCAATATATCCAAGCCCACCCGTCACCAATATTTTCATAGGTTCTCATTTTTTGAATATGTAACAGCTCAAGATAATAACTTTTGTGGTTACTGCCTTGTCCAAACAAACTTTAGGTGCCATTTTGAAATCGAAAATTTCCATACACTCGGCACTAATCTATTTAAGTCCCATCAATGGATTACGTAATCCATTCTGATTACACTTTTATCATAACCAAAATGTGTTACATCAATCGGACACAACCAGAATAATCATTAAAAAAACTACTTTCTGCGCAGGAATTTAAGCACTTCGCCCATCAACTCTTTACGATCCAGTTCATCCATTACAGTCTCGTAAGGGAATCCAAGTACCACGACCCGGTATGCGCCATCATATCTCACACCGGCACTAAACTCATTCTCAGCATATCTGAGCCAGGTTTTTGAATTTTCTCCTATCGGTTTAATTGCATCCGGAGCATCGACCCGGTAAATCGTTGGATGAGGCTGCGTATTAAAATTCATCACGCGACGCATGGAATTCAGACCTTGTCCGCCATTGCCCTCGCTATCATTGCCATTGCGTGAAACACTTCCATCTCTTGCTACATTGGCGTCGCTTCCACCAGAAACAACACGACCGCCACTTCCATCACGCGTAATATTTCCACCACTGGTAGCACTACCCCCACTTCCAACACTACCACTTCTTGCCGCACTACCACCACCGACACCAGCAATATTCACCGGCCAGATAACAGACCCCGTTTTGGAAGCATGATTTGCCGTAAAATCATATTTGAGCACCTCACGAGCAAACAAACCTACCAAAGAATCCGGCTGTGGACGGTGCTTTAAATCGGTCCCA
>DLXM01000143.1 GCA_003448835.1 Bacteroidota bacterium
CCGTATTAATCGGAAATGTCGCTTTTGCTAATGTTGAAGCCATTTTACCAACTAATTTGGCACCTTCGACCAATATTTCACCAAGATTACCCGAAAATCCTTGGAAATATGGGTCTTTTGACGAAAGTCTAGGCTCAGAATTTCAAGATGCTGTTTCAGATACAATTACAATAGCTACTAATGACACGTTACTTGTCCCTATTGATTCTATTCTTAACCAGGATCTATCTGATTCATTAATACAATCTGACACCCTACAACTTAATGTCATCGTATCAGATAGCACCTCATATCAGAATGTAAAAACAGACAGTTCCTCATTAGCTGATATCGTTAGAGAAGAGAGTTCCCGCATTCCACCTTTAAGTGAAGTCATTTCATACACCAAAATTATTGTGACAATCTTTGTTTTACTACTAACCTGGGTATTAACAAGGTTCGTGACATCAGTTTTAACGAATATGTCTGAACGCTTTCAGAATTACCGCTTAATGATCAAACGAGTAATTCCTGTTCTGAAAGTGATTGCATGGTCACTTGGATTGTATTTTGTGATTGCCGGTGTGCTTCAACCACCACTTGAGACCATTATTACTGTTTCAGCCTCAATTGGTATCGCAGTTGGATTTGCATCACAAGATATTCTAAGAAATATTTTTGGCGGGATTATGATTATTCTGGATCGTCCATTTCAAGTGGGGGATAAAATTCAGGTCGATTCAAATTACGGGGAAGTTACTGAAATCGGGCTAAGATCCGTTCGGATTGTTACCGAAGATGATTCTATGGTAACCATTCCAAATGGTGAAATCATGAACAAAGCCGTTTCAAATTCCAACTCCAGTGCACTCGACTGCCAGGTTGTAGCTGAATTATTCCTCCCATCAAAGATTGACATTAATGCAGTTGACGAAGTATGTCGTAAGGCAGCAATGACTTCCAGATACGCTTACCTTAACAAACCGGTTTTTGTACACACTACCCACGGAACCATGGGGCCCAGGGATTTTCTAAAAGTGAGAATTAAAGCTTATGTGTTGGATATTCGCTTCGAACAAGAGCTTCGTAGTGATATGACAAATTTAGCCATAACCGAACTGACGCGTCGTGGTTTAATCAATTCAAACACATAACAAATGTCCGCCAGGGGAGATTTCAGTTTGTTGAATCCTCACCTGACGGACATCTAGGTCACTAATTGGTCAGATTAGTTGATTCGATTAACTTTGATTTGGGTCATAGCAGCATCCTTGGAAATCGATCGCTTATCGAAGGCATCCAAGGTACTTTTAGGCACAGTTATGACTAATCTAGTTGGAACTCCATCATGTGATCTGCGCACATTCAAGTTTAACATGATGGATTGATCGGATTTCACACTGGTAATTGTCCGACCATAGTCCAGAACTAAATTCTTAAGCGCATTCTCGAATGAGGTTAAATCTTCTAAAACCTGTTCTTTAGTCCGGGATTCAGTTCTTTCGTTGGTGCTGATTCTGATCGTACCGTTCAATTCACGTCGAATATCTGCGGCTGCACGTGAAATTTCAACTTGAGCTCGTCGCAATTCTTCATTAGCCCGTCTCATTTCAACTTTCATACTGTCTAAATCGCCACGATTAAATGTGAATACATCAGACTTTATAACAATGTCAGTATCAATGCTGTCTAAATTTATTGAAGGGACACTTACTTCGAAACGTTCCAAATCACCTAATCCCTGAAAATAAAAATTAGTACTCGATGATCGCAGTGAACCTAGAACGATTAGACCTAAATTGTCATCATACACAGTTGTCAGGTTTTTACTCAGTGAAAAAGTCTCATTTCCGATATCGTTTAAACCTGTTTCGAGAATTTTTTCAAAGATTTTGAACTCAGTATTCGATTCCCGGTTGATGTCTGTTACTTTTACACGATTCTTGAATTCATTTTCATTAATTCGCTGGGATTTGAAATCACTAATATCTGAACGTTTTACACTCATCATAAATCCGAGTGGACGTGTGGGTGCCATAGTTCCTGCCGATCGTGTGGATGCTACTGATGTCGAATACTGCCCGGAAACACGCGTAGGTGTAGGGGATGTTGCGGATGTAGATGGAACGGATGGTGTAGGCGGTGGAGGTGGACTGTTAAAGTAAACAAAACTATCATTTGGACGAACCATCACCGTAATATTCTCATCAGGCTTGACTTGTGAAATCAAATCTGCATAATTCATGAAATAGGTTTGAATATTTGCCTTCATATTATCTAATGAAGATTGATTTTGATTCCCTTCCGACTCGGAAGTTCCTCTAACGACAACGCGTACCTGGTCGTTTTCATCATCAGCACCAACAATATTGACCGTACTTGCACGTGCCAGATCCAGCATCATGACAGAAGGTGACGTTTCGAAAATCACTCCAAAACCTGGAATGTAAACACTGCTTAATTCCGAACCTGATCGATAAATTCTGTGAACCTGATCATTTTGATGGATGATGTCAGATAATATTCCCTCAGAGATGCGTAAATCCTGTTTCATCTTAGCATCATCGTACTGTTGCGATTGTGCCTGCGATAGTCCAATTGCACCAAAAAACAGTGTCAGAATGGATATTTTGATGATATTTTTCATAATTCGATTATTTATTAAGTGAAATAGATTCAATCAGGGAGCCTAGCACCAGATCGGTTTGTTTCTGTCGTGTATCGGTACGCTGGGCAATATTGTCGAGTTCATATTGAATGAGCTCCATGTCAATCATGCGTCGATTTTCGATCATTGTGGCATATTCGGAGAATAATTCCTGAATTTGTTGCCGTTGGTCCGCCCGGTCTTTTTCGATGATGTCAGCAACAAGAACCGCCTGTTGCTTTTGAAACTCTTGTAACAGGGCAAGAGTCTCCGGACTCACAGAGTCATCTCTTTCACCCTGAATTGTTTCAATTACCGTAGGTGGTTGTTCCGGCCAGACGGACATTGATAATTCCATTCCGGAATCGTTGTACTGGATTTTGATATTTGAAAGTGATCCAATAACAATTAAAGTCATCAAAAACATGGCCGCATATCGAACGGTTTGATACGCTGTTTTTCGCCAGTCTTTTTTACTTCTTCGAATTATATATTCCGGATTGATTGTAGGTGGATTTACAGTACTTGTTTCAGCGAGTTTTGTACGCAATAAAACGAGTTCATTTATTTCCATCCTCAAGGATTCATCCTGCTTCAATTCAAGTTCGAATTCGACTCGATTTGATTCAGACATCAATCCATTCAGGTAATCGATTTTATCTTCGGGTGAGTATTTCTTTTTCATAACATATTAAGGATTGTGTTTTTTAAAATCTTATGCATTGCTTTTAGTCCGTAATACAACCGCGATTTTATAGTGTTTTCTGAAATCCCCAGAATTACCGCGATTTCAGGAAATGTGAGTTGTTGAAGTTCTTTCATGACAACTATTTCACGTTGTTCAGCCGGGATTTTCATCAAAGCGGCATCAAGCATCATGCGTAACTGGCTGCGTTGCAGTGAAATTTCAGGATCATCCAGCATATCATTTGATATCGGTTCAATCGTTGTCAAATCTGCCTCCGTTTGATCGTTTGAATCCGAAAACCTCAGAAATCTAAACCGATCTCTGCGTTTAAGTTCATCCCGACATTGATTCAAAGCGATTTGGTACATCCAGGATTTTAACGCCAATCCATTTTTTAAAGTCCCAATACGATGGTAAACCTTTATAAACGTCTTTTGAGTGCAATCAGAAGCATCATCGGCATCCCCGGTTATTCGCAAACAAAAGTTGAAAATTGGTTCATTCCACCTTTGAAGTAGCAAATGAAATGCGCGTTCATTACCTTCTTGCAGAGACTCCACCAATTGGGTATCGTTAAACGTTTCAACAGGTTCCTGTCGCAGATGGTTTGATAGACTTCGTGAAAGCATCCTGAGTTTTTGTTTTACTGTTTTACACCTATGACGCTGTGATCTCTAAAAAAGTTTTAAACAGGTCAATTTATTATTTTCAATATTTGGCTAAGCAGAATAAATTGAGCTTCTCCGTGGGTAGTGAGGATCGATTTTTCACTAACTAAGTCATTATTAGACAATTATATATATAATTTGAGTGAGAGAACATGGTGAAATCTGATTTTTTGATCACGCTTGAAGAATTTGTACTTCAGGCACAGGCAAAGTTTCCACAAGCTACGGGTGAATTGACCCAATTATTGTTGGATATCACGCTTGGTTCGAAAATAATTGCGCGCGAGATTAACAAAAGTGTAATTAAAGACATCAGTAGTGGGAATCGATTGGGAGAGCCTATTTCGTTCAAGATGGCCAGATTAGAACAGTTTGCTAAGGAACAGATGTATTATGCACTGAATCGTTCCGGCAATGTGTGCCTTATGGTTACTGACGGATTTTCATCACCCGAATTGTTAAACTCAACCGGTGGGAAATATATCGTTGTGATTGACCCACTCGATGGAACCCCAAATATTGAATTCAACGGTGCAATTGCATCCACTTTTTCGATTTACAGACGACAATCTCCTATTGGTACTCAAGTTGATGTCAAAGAATCACTCCAGCCGGGTTATGATCAGGTCGTTGGGGGTTACATCCTATATGGATCCAGTATTATGCTAGTATTTACAGCTGAGGGACTCGGAGTGAGTTTTTTTACGATGGATCCCTCGATTGGCGAATTTTTTATGTCAATACACAACGTGAAAGTGCCTGAATTTAAACCATGCTTTAGTATCAATGCCGGATTTTATGAGTTGTGGTCGGAGTGTGATAAAGCTTTTTTTGATTTTATGGTATCGGATGAAGAGAATAACCGGGGTCCGTTCTCGCAACGATATGGAGGATCTATGGTTTCGGATGTACATCGTATCCTGATGGAAGGTGGTATTTTTACGTATCCATCAAATCAGGTTCATCCTGAGGGAAAATTACACGTGATGTACAAATGTAGTCCGCTGGCATTTATTATGGAGCAGGCGGGGGGAGTTGCAACCAACGGGAAACATCGATTATTGGATATTGTACCAACTCACATCCACCAGACTACCCCAATTTATATGGGATCGAAAGAAAATATGGATCAACTCAAGCAATTCTTGCCCCATTAATCCATTTTTTAAGATTTATTACGCCAAAAAGCGCCTTTTCAGTTGAATGAAACCGCTTCTTTCATTAACATCTAGGTCTGATTAACAGAACCGTAAACCAAGTTAGGAGATTCAGATGCCTCAAAAGAAATCAGAGGACTCCGTCTACAGAAATATTTATCATCCTTCAAAGGAAGTGATCAAGAACGCTATTGTCAAAGATTATGACGCGTTGTACAAACGTTCGATTGAAGACCCGGAACGATTTTGGGCTGACGAAGCAAAAAAGCTGAAATGGACTAAAAAATGGACCAAAGTCCTGGATGATAGCAATAAGCCATTTTATAAGTGGTTCACCGGGGGCAAGTTCAACATCATCAATAATGCAATTGATCGTCACCTTGAAACCTGGCGTCGGAATAAACTGGCTATAATTTGGGAAGGCGAACCGGGGGATGTCAGAACAATGTCGTACCATGCACTGAATCGTGAGGTGTCTAAATTTGCCAATGTTCTAAAAAGCATGGGCGTGAAAAAAGGGGAGATTGTTACAATTTACATGCCTCAGATCCCCGAATTAGTCATCGCAATGTTAGCTTGTGCAAAAATCGGGGCTGCTCATAGTGTCGTCTACGGTGGATTTAGTCACGAAGCACTTGCAACCCGTATTGAAGATGCGAAAAGTCGTGTGCTATTAACTGCAGATGGAGGATACAGACGTGGGAAAATTACGGATCTGAAATCGATTGCAAACGAAGCGATCAATCGTTCACCGACCATTGAAGTTTGTATTACAATCAAGCGAACCGGACAAGATGTCCACATGGAAAATGATCGCGATTTTTGGTATCACGACTTGATGAATCTCCCAATTGCCAGTCCACGTTGTGAAACTGAGGTGATGGATGCTGAAGATTTACTTTTCATTTTGTACACATCCGGAACAACAGGTCAGCCTAAAGGATTGATGCATACACATGCAGGTTACGCCGTGTATACATCCACTACACACAAGTATGTTTTCGATGTTAAAGACGAGGATCGCTGGTGGTGTGCTGCGGATCCGGGTTGGGTGACCGGTCACAGTTATTTGGTTTACGGACCACTTATTAATGGTTCTACGATCGTGATGTACGAAGGTGCACCAAATCATCCGTATCCAAACCGATGGTGGAGTATGATTGAGAAGTATGGAATTACGATTCTTTATACATCACCTACAGCTATTCGCGGCCTGATGCGATTTGGAGATCAGTGGCCAAAACGTCATGACCTGAGTTCTTTACGACTGTTGGGTTCTGTGGGTGAGCCTATAAATCCGGAAGCCTGGAGATGGTATCATGAGGTGATTGGGGGCGGACGCTGTCCGATTATGGATACATGGTGGCAAACTGAAACGGGTGGACACATGATTACACCTCTACCAATAACCCCTTTAAAACCCGGCTCGGCGACTAAGCCGTTTTTTGGAATTACTGTAGGTGTGGTGAATGACGATGGCAAGGATGTTGTACCCGGAGAAGAAGGAAAATTAGTGATTAAGACACCATGGCCCGGAATGGCAAGGAATATTTTTGGTGATCCGGATCGTTACATTTCAACATATTGGACTGATTACAAAGCTAAAGGATGGTATAAAGCCGGTGATTCTGCCCGAATTGATGAGGATGGGTACATTTGGGTTATTGGCCGGATTGACGACGTGATCAAAGTCAGTGGATATCGTTTAGGTACTGCAGAGGTTGAAAGTGCATTGGTAAGTCATTTTCAAGTGGCTGAAGCAGCAGCGATAGCGGTCCCTCACGAAGTGAAAGGAAATAGTATCCAGGTATTTGTAATACTAAAAGCCGGATTAACGGGTTCTAAAGAACTTGAGGACGATCTTCGTGAACATGTTGGAAAGGAAATCGGACCAATTGCACGTCCCGATAAAGTTACTTTTGTGGAGTCACTACCAAAAACACGGT